>JANNEL010000743.1:0-4699 GCA_031378595.1 Alphaproteobacteria bacterium | reverse complement strand
GAACGGAACGACAACCGCGCGTCCGTCATTTTCGCGAACCGCCTCGACCGGCTTCTCCGCCTTCGGCCGCGCCGCGTAAAGCCCCAGGAAGTATCCTGCCGGCAGCAACGCCGCGAACGCCGCAAGACCCACAGCCATCGGTTCGGCCGCACCTGGTAAGGAAACGAGCTGGAGCGCGCCGGCCGCGGCCAACAAACCGCTCAGCACCAACAACACCACGCTTGAACCTTGAACGCCCATAAGGCGAACGCTAGGCGACGAGCCCTCAAAACCCCGTAAACTGTCCCCACTTAGCCGGTAACTTGTTCCGCCGGTGGCGGCGGCTTACGGAAGTGCCGCACGCCCTTCGCCCATAAGCGAATGGCCTGATAGTGAATAAGTCCTAAAACCTTGAACATCAGCAGCGGATTGGCGAGCAGACCGCGCAGCAGCCGCCACGATGTCACCGCCTCGCGTCGTCCGGCCATCGACGTCGTCAAGATCAGCCCATCCGCGTCGTGCAGATCGATGCGCGCGCCGAACCCGTCCTCGTTCCATGAAAACGCGAACTGATAATGCCCCTCGACAGGCAGGAACGGCGACACGTGGAACATCTTCTCGGCGACGACGGTGTCTTGCGGCTCGATCGCGCGATGGTCGGCATGCTTGCACACGTAGAAGTGCCGCTCGCCGAACGTGTTGTTCACTTCCGAAATGACCGCGCGCAACCGCGCGTCCTTATCCAAGCACAGCCAGAAGCTCACAGGGTTGAACGCGAAACCCAATATCCCCGGCATCGTGACAAGCACGGTCTCACCGTCCGCTTCGTGAACCTGGTAACGCATCAGCACATCGCGCACGAACGCAGCGCCGGTCAGGCCGCCCGCGCCGTAATTTTTCGTCCGTACACTGAAGAGATTGCCGCGATCGATCGAAAGCACCCCAAAGCGCCCGGCTTGCGCCAACGCACGCTCGCTGAGCGCGAGATAGGGAACCTTGTAGGCAAAGCTGTTGCGCTTAGGCCTCAGCCGCGCGTGCATCACGCGCGCCTCGACAAATGACGTTCCAGCAAAATGCGTGCTTTGAACCATGTACCTCTTACGGCCTCTTAACTCCGGTGGATCAGCGGAAAACCAAGCGCATTCACCACCTCGGTGTCCATGGTCAGCGAAAGGCGCCGCAAAGGGTTAGGATAGGCCCCATGTCGCGACTCACGTGTCCCTGCGTTGGGACCCGTGGCCTCGAGGGGAAAAGGAGAGAACCCATGGATTTTATGGCCATCATTGCCCGCGTGCAAAAACTCATTCTGTCGCCCGCAACCGAATGGGACGTCATTGCCGGTGAAGACGCGAACGTGCAGCGCATCTACATGAACTATGTCGGCCCGCTGATCATCGCTGCCGCACTCGCCACGGCAATCGGCATGTCCGTGATCGGATTCAATTTCGGTCTCGGCTCGTTTCGCGTGCCGGCGGGCGCGGCGTTAGGCCAAGCGATCCTGCAGGTCGTTCTTGGGCTCGCCGGCGTCTACGTCACCGGCCTCGTGATCAACGCGCTCGCCCCGCAATTCGGTGGCACGCAGGACGCGGGCCAGGCATTCAAAGTAGCGGCGTATGCGCCGACCGCCTCTTGGGTCGCAAGCCTCGTGATGATCCTTCCGCAACTTGCCATCGTAGCTCTGCTCGGCGGTCTCTACTCGCTCTACCTGCTCTACGTCGGCTTGCCGAAACTCATGAAGCCCGCCGAAGACAAAGCGCTGGTCTATACGCTTGCCGTCATCGGCGTGATGATCGTGATCTACATCCTCATCGGCGTCTTGAGCAGCATGATGGTTCCATCCGTCACCCCGATGATGCGGGTGAACTGACCTGAAATCGTAGCCCCGGGCGGCAGTTTTGCCGCCCGGCCTCTTCTGTGGTTGACTGCGCGCCGATCAGCCTCGGTCCGGAGAGCCGGCAACGATGAGCGACACGCCACTCGGTACACAACTCGAAGCCGCGTTCCAGACCGCGCGCGATATGGACGTGCCGCTGAGTGTGCAGCTCGACTACGTCGCAAACGCCGTCAGAAGTCTGAGCGAAGAATTTGCAAGCGGCGTCGCCAATCTTGTCGCCCGCCTGCATGCAGCCGAAGCGGGCGAGGATGCGCCGCGTGTCGGCGAAATGATGCCACCCTTCGCGCTGCCGGACGGCAAGGGCCGCTTCGTGAGCTTGGGCGAGGAACTCGAGAAGGGGCCCGTCGCCGTCATCTTCAACCGCGGCCACTGGTGCCCCTACTGCCGCTTGAACACCCACGCGCTCGGCAAGGCGCAGCAACGGCTGGGCGACAAAGGTGAAATCGTCGCCATCACGCCCGAACGCTCGAAATTTTCGAGCCTGATGAAGGATGAGGCGAACGCGCTGTTCCCGGTGCTGACCGACCTCGACAACGGCTATGCCCTGTCGCTCAATCTTGTGTTCTGGGTCGGCGACGAGATGAAGCGCTTGATGACGCTCGGAGGCTTCGTACCCAGCGAGGGGCAAGGCAACGACGCGTGGTTCCTGCCGATTCCGGCGACGTTCGTGGTTGGCCAAGACGGCCGCGTCAAAGCGCGCTACATCGACCCCGACTACCGCAAACGCATGGCGATCGAAGATCTGATCTCCACATTGCGCAGCTAAATCAGTCGCAGCGCGCCTTCAAGCACGCGCAATCGCCAAGCACGTCGCTGGGCAGCGTGTCGAACCAATGGTCGAGCGCTTCGGCGACGATCTCCTGCACCGGCCGGCGCAGCAGCGCCGCCGAAAGTTTCAGCTTCACGAAGCGCATACGCTTCAAGCGAAGGTTCACGTGATAGGTCTTGTGCGCCTCTTCCGGCGAAGGCCCCGGACACGCGAGACAATGATTGTCCGTCGCCTCTTCGTCGTCGAGTGCCGCCGGCACCGGCAAGGGCACGACCGCGGATTGCACCAGGTGAACCTTCGCATCCGGCATGTTGCGCCGCCCGAACGACCCGAACACGTCGCCAAACGGATCAAGCGACTTCACAGGTGGCGGCTTCACGCTTTGCGGTTTGGGCCGCGATGAATCCCCATGCGAATGCACAGGACCGTGCATCGGCGTTAGCCCTTCGATCTCCGGCGCGGGACATCCGACACGGGTCAGCATCTGGTCGGCAAACGGTGTCGCGGTCGGTTCCGCCTCACCCTTGCGCGCGAGGATGCCTGCAGTCAGCGATGCATATTTCGACATGAGTGATCGTCCCTCGTGCGAGCGGGTTAGTTTGCGCGGCGACCGAAGGTCGGCACCTCGCGGCCCAGCGCATTCACGTTGCGCCGCAACGGTACCACCTCACTCGACTCAGGCGTCTTCACGTCGCGCCGCAACAGGCGCGCGTCGATGTATTCCCAAAGATCGCGAATTTCTTCGGCCGACTTTCCGTCCGGCTCGATCTCCATCACCGTGCGCCCGTCGATCATCGAAGCCGCAAAGTCTGTGCGATTGTGGATCGTCACCGGTGCCACGGTACCGTGCTGCGAAAGCGCGACGGCCGCTTCCATCGTGATCTTCGCGCGCGCCGTCGCGGCGTTCAGCGCAAACAGCATCGGTTTTTTGCGCGATTCGCAGATGTCGATCGTGGGTCCCACCGCACGCAAGTCGTGTGGACTAGGCCGCGTCGGCAGCACGACGAGATCGGCAAAGCTGATGACTTCCGAAATCGCCTTCGTAACCGCGGGCGGCGTGTCGATGACGACAAGCTTGAAGCCTTGCGCACGTGCCTCGTCGATGTCGTGCACCAAGTTCGTGAACACCGAATGGATGAATGCCGGCGTCGAGGCCTCGCGGCAGTTCCACCACTTCGCAAGCGACCCTTGCGGATCGGTGTCGATCAGCGCCACGGGTCCTGCACCCGCAAGCTCGGCTTGTACGCCGATGTGACCCGCCAACGTCGTCTTGCCCGATCCGCCCTTCTGTGAGGCGAACACCACCACGCGCATCGACTGCATTACTTTTACTCCATGCCCAGATGTCGACAGCCACGCTAGCGCACCCAAATTGCGCCGCGTTTAAGCGCCAGACGTGCAATTATCTCGAATTGCGCCGAACCAAATCGTGAGCCGCGACACACGCGCACGCACGAGGCTTGACGTGCCGCCATCGGTCCGGTTAAGCGCGTGTTAAGGAACGAAGCGTCCGGAGATCAGTTCATGCGTTTACCGACAGCTTTCGCCGTGTTGTTTGCCGCGTTTGCCTTGGGGAGCTGCGGCACAACGCAGTTCGACAACGACCCGGACTATGACACCGGCTTTTCCGACGGTTGCGCGACGGGAACCGCGCGTTCACCGGGTACGCCGGTCACAAAACCAGTGCGCGACCAACAGCTTTGGGACGTGAGCGAGGGCTATCGGGCCGGCTGGCGCGCCGGCTACGGGTCATGTTCGCCCGGCGCTCGTGGGGACATTCCCGGCGACCGCTGATCGCGGTAACCTCCGGTTAACAAACCGGAGGAAATTTCATGCGCAGTATCGCCTTTCTCATTTTGCTGGCCCAACTCGTACTCTTCGGCCCGCTCTACGTGATGTATGGCCAGGTGGACCCCTGCCGGGCGCTCGCCAAGGAAATCGCCGCCAGGGCGGAAGCCGCCGGCGGCCTCGGCGTCACTGTCGAAGACGCCTTCGGGAGTCTCGAAATCAACGCCCGCAAAGACATCGCCGATAGATCGACGGGAGCCTGCGTCGGC
>JANNEL010000406.1:0-11784 GCA_031378595.1 Alphaproteobacteria bacterium | reverse complement strand
ACGCGATGGCGGGGCTTTGGTGCGTGAGCCTTGGCTACAGTGAGGAGCGGTTGATCGAGGCGGCCGCGAAACAGATGCGGGAACTGCCCTACTCCCACATCGTTGCCGGGCGTAGTCACGAGCCCGGGATCGAGCTCGCCGAGAAATTGAAAGAGGTCGCGCCCTTTACGGCCTCGAAGGTGTTCTTCGCGAATTCGGGGTCGGAAGCGAATGACACGCAGATCAAGCTCGCCTGGTACTATTGGAATGCGAAGGGCAAGCCCGAGAAGAAGAAAATCATCAGCCGTGTGAAGGGCTATCACGGCGTCACGCTGGTCAGCGCGAGCTTGACGGGGTTACCGAACAACCATCGTGGGTTCGACTTGCCGTTCGCGGGCATTCTGCATGCGGATTGCCCGCACGCCTATCACAACGCGGAAGCCGGCGAGTCCGACGACGATTTCGCGGCGCGGTTGGCGCGCAACCTCGAAGACCTGATCGAGCGCGAGGGGCCGGAGACGATTGCGGCGTTCATTGCTGAGCCCGTGATGGGTGCGGGCGGCGTGATCATTCCGCCGCCGACCTACTTCGATCGCATCCAGCCGGTGCTGGAGAAGTACGACATTCTCTTCATCGACGACGAGGTGATCTGCGGGTTCGGGCGCACGGGCAATTATTGGGGCGCGCAGACCTACAACATGCGCCCGCATACGCTGTCGTGCGCGAAGGCGCTTTCGTCGGCGTATCTGCCGATCTCCGCCATGCTGATCCATGAGGAGATGTATCAGGCGATGCTGGACCAAAGCCGCACGATCGGCACGTTCGGGCACGGCTTCACGTACAGTGCACATCCGGTGGCGGCTGCCGTCGCCGTCGAGACGCTGAAGATCTACGAGGAGCGCAACATCGTGGCGCATGTCCGGCGCGTCGCGCCGACGTTTGCGAAACGGTTGAAGCTGTTGCGCGATCATCCGCTCGTCGGCGAGGCCGTCGGCGTTGGTCTGCTCGGCGGCGTGGAGTTGGTGGCGGACAAAGCAGCGCGGAAGAATTTTCCGGCCGACAAGGGCGTCGGGATGGCGTGCGCTGGCTTCGCGCAGGAGGAGGGCATCTTTACGCGTGCGATGCTGGCCGACCGGCTGGCGTTCTGCCCGCCGCTCATCATCACGGAAGACGAAATCGACGATATGTTCGACCGCTTCACGCGTGCGCTCGACAAAACGGAAGAATGGGTGCGGCGCGAGACGCTTCGCGGTTGAATCTTCACGGCGGCGTGAGTGTGCCTCTGACCCGGATCGGCTAACCTGCCGCCAACATTTTGGGGGACGGCTCATGTGGTTTCGGCGGCTGCTTTTGATTCCGCTTGTGTTGGCGCTAATCGCGCTCGCAGCCTGGGCCTATTTCGCACGGCCGGTGCCACCGCCGGATGCGCGGCTTGCGTGCGACTACGGCGCTTATGACGTCGGCAATGGAAGGATTGCGGTCGTCACGCCGACGAGTGGGCCGCAATCGCTTCGCATGACGTTCATGAACGGCGAGACGTGGCGGCTTAGTCCGAGCCCGAGCGCCGGCCAAACCGCACCTTCGACGTTTGTGCCGACGATCGGTTGGACCGACAGGCAAGTTGAAGGTACCACCGTGAAGTTCGGCGCTTGCAGCGAAGGCACGCTTACGATCACCGGCGGCGCGGTCGCCGGCACTTGGAAACGGCAGACGTTCGACGTCACGGAAACGACGTTCGAGAGTCACGGGCTGAAGCTTGCCGGTCGGCTCGTGATGCCGCGTCTTGAAGGCGCCATTCCGGTTGCGGTGTTGGTGCATGGCTCGGAGCGGGACAGCGGCATTCTTTTCAACCGGATGCAGTATCTGCTACCCGCGAGCGGTGTCGGTGTCTTCGTCTACGACAAGCGCGGCACGGGGAAGTCTCAAGGCACCTACTCGCAGAACTTCCATCTGCTGGCCGACGATGCGGCGGCGGCGCTGACGAAGGCGCGCGCGATGGCGGGAGCGCTCGCCAGCGAGGTCGGCTTCCAGGGCGGCAGTCAAGCGGGGTGGATCGAGCCGCTCGCCGCGCGCAAGGCGTATGCGGATTTTGTGGTCGTTGGTTTCGGGCTTGCGGAGAGTCCGCTGGCCGAGGATCGCGAGGAGGTGTTCGACGATTTGCGAGCGGCAGGCTTCGGCGAGGACGTGATTGTCAAAGCGCGCGAGATCACCGATGCGACGGGCCGGGTGATGGCGTCCGACTTCAAGGACGGGTTCGACCAACTCGATGCGGTGCGCGCCAAGTTCGAGAAGGAGCCCTGGTATCCGAAGGTGAAGGGCGAGTACACGGGCGACTTCTTGGCGTATCCGAACTGGGTGCTTCGGCTGGCCGGCCCGTGGTTTGGGGTCGGTACATCGTGGGACTACGACCCTGTGCCGGCACTGAAGGCTTACGAGAAGCCGCATCTTTGGGTGCTGGCCGGGCGCGATAGTTCGGCGCCGAGCGCGAACACGTTGCGCATCTTGCGCGAGGTCCAGGCCGGCCGGCCGAACCTCGACATCGTCATGTTCCCGACCGCCGACCACGGCATCATCGAGTTCGAGGAAAAGGACGGCGAGCGGGTGGAGACGCGGTTCGCGCAAGGTTACTTCCGGCTCGTCGCCGATTGGATCCTCTTCAAGGACACGAAGATGCAAGTCCAAGGGCCGGTCGTTTACAGCGGGAAGGCTGCGGCTGTGCCGCCGCCTCAGCCCTAGCGTTGCGGGAACGAATGCACCATCTCGACGCCGGCCGGGTCTTGGTGGGTGATGACTTCCGCGTCGGGGAAGGCCGCCATGATCGCGTTTTCGACTTCGTCGGCGATACGGTGGGCTTCGAGCAGCGTCATTTGCGGCGGTAGTTCGAGGTGCAACTGGATAAACGAGCGGTGGCCCGCGCGGCGCGTGCGCAGATCGTGCAGGCTCTCGACGCCGGCGTGGCGGTTCACGATATCCTTGATGCGCTGGCGGTCGGCGTCGTCGAGTTCGCGATCCATGAGTTCGTCATAGGCGCCGCGAAGAATCTTGAACGCGCCCCATGCAATGACGGCCGCGATGGCAAGGCCGAAGAGCGGATCGGCGGCGCTCCAACCCCAGAGGCCGGACACGACGAGAGCGGCGACAACGGCCAGGTTCGTCGCAAGGTCGGTCGCGTAGTGCAAATAGTCAGCGCCGATGGCGAGCGAACGTGTGCGGCTAATGACGTAACGTTGAAACAGCACCAGCGCGATCGTGAGCACGAACGAGACGCCGATCACGGCCAAACCAATCGTGGATCGCTGCACGGGCTCGGGGACCGCCAATCGCTCCAACGATTGGAACAACAGGAACACCGCCGAACCGCCGATGAAAGCCGCTTGGCCAAGGCCCGCCAACGCCTCCGCCTTGCCGTGACCGAAGCGGTGCTCTCTGTCGGCGGGCGTAAGCGCGTGGCGCACGGCTAGCAGGTTCAGACCGGACGCCACGAGGTCGAGCGTCGAGTCGACGAGTGCGGCCAACATCGCGACGGAGTTCGTCGCAGCCCAGGCCCAGAGCTTGATGCCGATCAGCGTGCCGGCCACCGCAACAGCCGCGTACGTCGCGAGGCGCTTCAGCCGTTCAGCCTCGGCACTGCTGATCTGGTTCACCGCGACTGTCTCAGCGCTTGTCATGGAAACAGACGCTCCGTCCGCCATGGCGCGTTCGCACCGTCGCGGCGATAGACCAGGCGGTCGTGCAGGCGGAATGGACGGTCGCGCCAGAACTCAAATTCGACCGGCATCAACCGGAAGCCGGACCAGTGCGGCGGACGCGGCACTTTCGTGAGGCCGTAGCGCGCCGCGTATTTCGCGACCTCGGTTTCGAGTTCGAAGCGGCCCTTGAGGGCGCGCGATTGGCGCGAGGCCCAGGCGCCGATCTGGCTGTCCTTGGGGCGCGATGCGAAATAGGCGTCGGCTTCAGCGTCGGTCACGACCGAGATCGTGCCGCGGATGCGGATTTGGCGGCGGATCGATTTCCAGTGGAAGCAGAGGGCCGCTTTTTCCTGCCCCAGAAGCTCCCTGCCCTTCGCGCTTTCGAAGTTCGTGTAGAAGACGAAACCGTGTTCGTCGTGTCCCTTCAGAAGCACCATGCGCACGTTGGGCAAGCCGTCCGCATCGACGGTCGCCAGCGCCATGGCGTTCGCGTCGTTCGGTTCCTTGCCGGCCGCCAATGCGAACCATTCGGCGAACAGCAAAAAAGGGCTTCCGGCCGCGGAAATTTCGGGCGTCGCGTCGTCTTTGGACTTCACATCCACGGGGATTCGGGCTCACGCTGTGGCTCGGCGGTCCAGTATATAGGCTCCGGCGGTTCGTCGCCGCACGTTTTGTCGCGTGAACTAAGAGGCATTCGCAGGCGCCCATGAATGGTAAACCGCGCATAGCCGTGTTGGTTGCGATCGCGTTTCTGTTGAGCGCGTGCGTGACGAATGTCGTTGCGGATAAAGCCGCGCGCTTCAACCAAGCAACGCTTGCCTACGACAGCGGCGACTATGCGCGGGCTTACGAGATTTGGTCGGAGCTTGCCGACGAAGACGACCTCGCGGCCATGCGCAACACGGCGCAGTTGCTGCGCCAAGGTAAAGGCGTCGCGAAGGACACCGAGAAGGCGTTCGATCTCTATAAGGAAGCCGCCGAAAAAGGCTTCGTCACGGCGATGGCGAATGTTGCCGAGATGTATATGAGCGGCGAAGGTACCGAGAAAGATCCGAAGGAAGCGGCCGTATGGTACGCGCGCGCGGCGACGGCCGGGCTATCTCTTGCGCAGGTGAAGCTTGCGGACATGTACGACCAAGGCATCGGCGTCGAGCGCGATCCGGCGCGGTCGCGCGCGTTGTTGGAGCGCGCAGCACGCAATGGCTATGGGCCGGCACGTACGCGGCTTGAGGCCATGGGTGTTTCCGTTGCGGCCGGTGCACCCGAGCCTGCAGCCACGCCTGCAAACGCCAATCCAGATGAGCCGTGGCCGCATAGCGGGCGCCGGCCGGCGGCGCAGCACGAGGGGCGGATGTCGCCGGGCACGCCCATGCGGATTGGTGCGGCCTCGACGATGTCGGCAGGCGACCTGACGCTGATGAACAGCGGCTTCACCTCGTACGCGGCTGGCAACAAGGCGGGAGCGTTTGCGGCTTGGCGCGACGTTGCCAGCCGCGGCAATGCCGAGGCGCAGCTTAGGGTCGGATTGCTCTATGAGACCGGTGAAGGCGTTGGTCAGGACATGATCGAGGCCTACCGGTGGTTGAAACTTGCATCGGAACAAGGACAACCACAGGCAGTGGAGGCGTTTCGGTTCGTGTCGTCCTCTATGGCACCAGCGGAGCGTGCGATGGCTGAATCCTTGGCCAAAAATCCGAACACGCACTCTAAGAACGATCCCTAATCACCTACGTGCATTAGTAATTTGCCATTTGAACAACCGCGTGTAGTATCGGCGCTGACGCTTTCGCCAACCCCCTCGGCGTGTGAGTCCGACTGCTGATGTACGACCCCTACTCGGTGCTCGGCGTTCCGCGTTCTGCGAACGACGACGAGATCAAACAGGCGTTTCGCTCGCTCGCGAAACGCTTCCATCCGGACACGCCCGAAGGCTCGGCCGACAAGGGCCGCCGCTTCACGGACCTGTCGATCGCTTACGAGATCCTTGGCAACCAATCGAAGCGCCGGTCCTATGACCGAGGCGAGATTGACGCGCACGGAAACCCCCGCGCCGGGCACACGCCGCGGCCCGAACCGGCGGTCGCGGAAGAAGAATTCGAGACTGGCGACGTCGCGACAGCGGAGCGTCCGCCCGAGGCCAAGAACGGTCACGCCAACGGCGAGGCGCACGGCTTTCGCGGGGCGTTCGAACGGGCATTCGGCGTTGGCCCTGCCACCGAGAAGAAAAGCCGCGTCGAGGATCTGTTCGCTGAGTTCTTTGGCGAGCGTTCGGCGGGCCGCAAGCGCCCCGCACCGGGCAAGGGCCTCGACACGCACTATGATTTGCACATCACGTTTGAGGAAGCAGCGCTCGGCGGCACGCGGCGCGTGAAGCTGCCCGCCGGCAATCGCTTCGACGTGAAGATTCCGGTCGGTGTGAACGAAGGTCAAACGATCCGCTTGCGCGGACTTGGCGAGCCGGGTCTTCCAGGCGGGCCAGCGGGCGACGCGCTGATCACCATCGCGATCGAGCCGCATCCTTATTTCCGCCGCGACGGACGCGACATTCATCTGGCGCTGCCGATCACGCTGAACGAAGCGCTGCACGGCGGCAAGGTGAAGGTGCCCACGTTGCAAGGGCCAGTGACGATGGCGGTGCCGCCGGGCGCGAATGCCGGGCAGTCGTTCCGCCTCAAAGGCAAAGGCATGCCAGGGACGGGATTGCAGGCCTCGGGCGATCAACTCGTCACGCTGCAGATCGTGTTGCCCGATCAGTCGGACCCGCACTTGAGCGATATCGTGAAGCGGTGGGAAACTGCACATCCGTATCAGCCGCGGCGCAAGTTCGGCGACGTGTGACGGTGGACGTGCCGTGCTTGCGCGCTAGAGTGCGCGCATGAGCAACGACAATCTCGACGCGCTGGCCGCGAGGCTGCTTCACCACTACGGTCTCAGATTGCAACCCGGGCAATCGGTCGTTCCCGAGATCGTGCCGACGGCAGTGTTTCATCTGCCCGGGGATCCGGCAAACGCGTCGCATGTTTACGGCCGCTATCACAACCCGACGTGGGAAGCTCTTGAGGGCGCGCTTGGCGTTCTTGAGGGTGCTGAAACGCTGGTGTTTCCATCGGGTATGGCAGCCATTGGCGCGGTCTTGATTGCGACTGCGCGCGCGGGCGACCGCATCTTGTTGCCGGCTGACGGATATTTCGCGGTGCGCGCCTTAGCGGAGCGATTTTTGGTGCCGCTCGGCGTCACAGTGGATACGCGCCCGACGGCGAATTTTCTGAACGGCGGGTTCGGCGGCTATCGCCTGGTGCATATCGAGACCCCGTCAAATCCGGGTCTCGATGTTTGCGATCTGCGCGCCGCTGCGGTGCAGGCAAAAGCCGCTGGCGCGATTCTTTCGGTCGACAACACGACGATGACTGCACTTGGGCAGCGGCCGCTGGAACTTGGCGCCGACGTCGCCGTTTGTTCGGACACGAAGGCCGTTAGCGGGCACTCCGATACGCTGATGGGGCATATCGCGACGCGGCGCGCAGACTTGATGGAGCGTTTCAAGGAGTGGCGCAAATTCTCTGGCACGATCGCGGGGCCGTTCGAAGCGTGGCTGGTCTATCGCGGACTTGAGACGTTGGAGGTTCGCTTCGCGCGCATGTGCGAGACGGCGCGCGCTGTTGCCAAGGTGCTGGCGGCGCACCCGAAGGTTAAATCGGTGCGCTATCCGGGTTTGCCCAACGATCCGGCACACGCGATTGCGGCGCGCCAAATGCTGACGTTCGGTTCGATGATCTCGTTCACGCTGGCGGATGGGCCCGCAGCGGATCGATTTATCGAGATGTGCGCACTCGTCCAACCCTCGACGAGCTTTGGCGGTGTCCGCACCTGCGGGGAAAGACGCGTGCGGTGGGGTGACAGCGTGCCGGACGGCTTCATTCGCCTTTCAATTGGACTAGAGCCAGCTGAAACGCTTTGTCGTGCTATCGAGAGTACACTCGAAAAGCTTTGATCTCCAATCGGTTAGGGTCTTTAGACTCTAGAGTCCATTCGATTGCGGATAAGATAGTCCAACCTGTGGACTCGTTTTGCCGCTCTCGACGCTTTCGCTCCGCGGACGACAGACGCGCCAGTCGCAGTTTGCTGTGAATCATTCGTGAATCAATCGACGCGACGAATTTCGCAACGAGGCGAGCGATTGGACTTCTCAGTCCAAAACTGATTCGGCACCATTAACCCATCGACGAATCACTTTGATTCGTTTTGGCGGGGGCCAACAATTTGGGTGTGATTGGCGATGAGTCGTTCAGCAGCAGCCGTTTCAATTAACAACATTCCGGTGTCGCACTCGGCGATCTTGTCGATCCGCGCGCGCATTCTGGAAGCCGCGGCGGAGATGTTCCGCGGCCAAGGCTACGACGTATCGATGGACTCGATCGCCGCCGCCGCGAACGTCTCCAAGCAGACGGTCTATAACCAGTTCGGGTCCAAGGAAGACTTGTTCAAAGCGATGGTCGCCGACCGCGCCGCCGCGATGCGGGCGCCGTTGCAAGTCCAAGTTTTGGACCGTCATCCGCGGGACATGCTGGCCGAGGTGGCGCGGCAGTACTACACGCATGGCTGCACGGCCTACGAGCTCAGCTATTACCGCATGATCATCGGGGCGAGCTTGCAGTTCCCCGAGATCGGCGAGGCCTACTATGAGGCAGGGCCGAAGGCGATGCTCGACGCACTGACGCAGTGGATCGCGCGCGAGGAACGGGTCGGCCGGCTCGACACGGGCGGCGATCCTGCGTTTGCGGCGGAGCACTTCTTGGGCCTGATCACGGCGCGGATCGAATCCCGCGGCTTGCTTGGCCAAGACATCGAGATGTCGCCCAACGAGATCGAGCGGCGCTCGCGCTTCTGCGCCGAAATTTTCATGCGGGCCTTCGGGCCGGAAGGATTGAATCGGTAAGGAGCAGGACGCCCGATTTACGAAAGCTGTCTCCACGGGGTTGCCCTACTCCGACAGCTTCAACGTCCTGCTTTGGGCCGCAACGGGTGTTGGGTGACAACCGCTGCGGCCCTTTCTTTTCGGCCGCTGCGGCGGCTAGTTTGCCGCCATGAACACGTTCGGCAAACATCTGCGCCCGCTTTGGCACCTCGACGATGAGGGCACGTTTCTCAATCATGGTTCGTTCGGCGCTTGCCCGAAGGACGTGTTGGCCGAGCAATCGCGCTGGCGGCTTTTGATGGAGCGCCAGCCGGACTCGTTTTTCCGGTACACGGTTTCGCCGCGCGTGATGAACAACGAACTGCGCGTCGCTGCCGAGCGCCTCGGACGTTTCGTCGGCACCGACGGCGAGCGGATTGCGTTCGTCACCAATGCGACGGAGGCGGTCAACACCGTGTTGCGTTCGCTGCGGTTGAAAGCTGGCGATGAGATCTTGGTGCTCGACTGCGTCTACAACGCGGTGCGGCTTGCGGCGGAAGAGGTGTGCAAAGCTTCCGGTGCCAAGGTCGTGAAGGTATCGCTGCCGATCCCGCTCACCGCGAACGATGTCGTGGAGCGGATCGCCGATACGGCGGGGCCTAAGACGCGGCTTGCGATCATCGATCACATCGCCTCGCCTACCGCTGTCGTGTTTCCGGTGGCCGAGATCACGCAGGCGCTGAAGGCGAAGGGCGTGCGAGTCCTGATCGACGGGGCGCATGGCGTTGGCCAGCTTGCGCTCGACCTGCCGGCGATCGGCGCGGATTGGTACACCGCGAACGGGCACAAGTGGCTTTACGCCCCGAAGGGTGCGGCTTTCCTCTATGCGACCGAGGAGGTTGCGGGCGAGACGGTGCCGCTCTCGGTCAGCCATTGGCACGAGCTGAAGTTTCCGCGCGCGTTCGACTACGTCGGCACGCGCGACGTCAGCGCGTTCTTGAGCGTACCGGCGGCGATCGATTTCGTCGAACGGTTCGGTGCGGCGAAGGTGCGCGACTATCTGCATACTTTGTCGCGCGAAGGCGTCGCCCCGATGGCGCGCCTTGGCGCCGAGCCGCTTGCGAGCGATGCGATGTTTGCCGCGATGCGGACCTATACTCTGCCCCAGCAGCGCGTGGCCGAGCCCGACGATGCGCTGCAGCTCATGCACGGGCTTTGGGAAAGGCACCGGGTGCAGGTTGCCTCGAACGCGTTTCAGGGCAAGTTGCTGTGCCGATTGTCGGCGCAGATCTATGTCGAGCGCGCAGACTTCGAGCATGGCGTCGCCGCGCTCGAGCGGCACGGATGGCCAGGGCGCTGACCTAAAGTGCCGCCGCGAGGAACAGAATCGTTGCGATCGCACCGAGCGCACTGCGCGCCGCGTGAAGGTAGCCCCAGCGTACGAGTAGCGGGTGGATATCGGGACTGCCGCTCGCAGGATCGATTGCATTCAGCTTGTGATTGGTCGGCATGATCACATAGAGCGTGTAAGGCCAGTTTGCGAGAATGGTGGCGGCGCCGACCAGCCATTTCCAATCCCAATCGAAGAAGAACGCCACGATCGCGCACGCACCGCTGATTACGGCGAGCGAGGCCTGCATGATGAAGCCCGCGTGGTAGGCAGGTTTCCATTGCGTGAGCAGTGGGCCGGCGTCGAGCTTCAACCGTGCGGGATGTTCGGCGACATTGATGTAGATCGCAGCACCCGCAAACGCTGCTGCGGTCATGAGGGCGAGCAAGCCGAAGATCATAGTCCTTGTCCCTATTCCCAACGCGTCACTGTGCGCCCATACTGCGGGCAACTCAACGGCGTGCCGGGAGATCGGTGATGGGCTATCAGAACGACGGCGGGCGGCCGCGGTCGCAGAAGAACGTGTTGGGCGGCGCGTTGGCGTCGTGCAGCCACGATCCTGTCACCGGATTCTTCCGGGACGGGTGTTGCAACACGTCGCCGCAGGATGCTGGTTCGCACACCGTCTGCGTGGTGATGACGGCCGAGTTTCTTGCCTTCTCGAAATCGCGGGGGAACGATCTTTCGACGCCAATGCCGCAATACGAGTTCCCGGGGCTGAAGCCTGGCGACCGGTGGTGCCTGTGCGCACCGCGCTGGCAGGAGGCGTTTGTCGCGGGCCATGCGCCGAAGGTCGTGCTCGCCGCAACGCAGGAAGGTGCGCTGGAGTATGCTGAGCTTTCCGACCTCAAACGCTTCGCCATCGATCTTAACTGATGCACGCCTCGCGGTTTGACCGGGCGGGGGAATTTGACTAGCGTCCGCGGCCAACGAAACAATGGGCGACCGCACCGGCGCTGGCGATCAAACTATGAGCCAAAACAAAGGTTTAATGCAGGGCAAGCGCGGCCTCATCATGGGGGTCGCGAACGACCGCTCGATCGCGTGGGGCATCGCCAAGGCGGTCCATGACCACGGCGGCGAACTCGCCTTCACTTATCAAGGGGACGCACTGAAAAAGCGGGTCGAGCCGTTGGCCTCCAGCATCGGCTCGAAGATCGTGCTGCCTTGCGACGTGACAGAGCAAGGCTCGATGGACGCCGTGTTCGAGACCTTGAAGAAGGAATGGGGCTCGATCGACTTCGTCGTGCACGCGATCGGGTTCTCCAACAAAGACGAATTGCGCGGGCGCTACGTCGACACGACGTTCGACAACTTTCAGCTGACGATGAACGTCTCGTGCTTCTCGTTCACGGCGATCGCGCAGCGGGCGGAGAAGATGATGCCGAACGGCGGGTCGCTGTTGACGCTGACCTATCTCGGCTCCGAGAAGGTAATGCCGCATTACAACGTCATGGGTGTTGCGAAGGCGGCGCTTGAGTCGAGCGTGCGGTATCTCGCCGAAGACCTCGGCAAGAAGGGCATTCGCGTCAACGCGATTTCGGCGGGGCCGATCAAGACGCTGGCCGCATCGGGCATCGGCGACTTCCGCTTCATTTTGAAGTGGAACGAGCTGAACGCGCCGCTCCGCCGCAACGTCACGATCGAAGAGGTCGGCAATTCGGGGCTCTATTTCCTCTCCGAGCTCGGGCGCGCGGCGAGGCCCACCATGTGGTAGCCGGCATCCACGTGATGCACTTCGCCCGTCACCGCGCGCCCCAAATCGGAGAGGAAATAGAGCCCTGAATTGCCGACCTCTTCGATCGTCACGTTCCGGCGCAGCGGCGCGTTCA
>JANNEL010000675.1:0-6315 GCA_031378595.1 Alphaproteobacteria bacterium | reverse complement strand
CGGCGCCGCGCGGAACGAGTTTCAGCTTGTTCGTGGAACAGAACGCCAGAACGGCGCTGACTTCGTCGGCGGGTTTGGCCAAGACCACCGCCAGTGGTGTCTGCCTGTACGCGGTCAGCGCATCGCAATCGTAAGCGACGAGCGCGTCGTCATCGGCGACGACGCCATCGGGCACGAGCGTTCGCAATCCGGCGATCTGTTCGTTGCGGCGGGCGAGGATGCTTGGGTCATGGTCCGGCATCTGCATGCCGGCAGCATTATGGGTCGCTGGCGGGAGCGCCAGCCCGGCGCCTTAACCCTGGCGCGCCTTGTAGCGCGGGTTCTTCTGGTTGATGACGTAGACGCGGCCCTTGCGGCGGACAACGCGGCAGTCCTTGTCGCGGCCCTTCAGCGATTTTAGCGAGTTGCGGATCTTCATCGTTCGGGTCCTAAGGCGCGCAGTTTTGGCGGCGTTTTTCGAGGGGCGGAGCATTAGTGTGGCACTTCCAGGTTGTCAACCGGCCAAAGTACCGCCGGGAGCGCTGATTCCCTTGCTTTGCGGCCCTTTGTCGTGTCATCCGAGGCGTCATGTTTGTCGCACGTTTCTCAGTGATTCCCGCCCGCGTCTTGGGTGCGGTGATCTTCGCGCTGGCCAGCCTGCCCGCCCAGGCAGATGCGGTCAGGATGTCGTCACCCGTTCCGGATGCGGCCGACCGCACGGCCGCGTTCTCGACCTGGGTCGAAGGCGTGAAGGCGGAGGCTCGTACCAAAGGCATCAGCCAGAGCACGCTGGACGCCGCGTTCGAGCGTGTCGACTTGAACGAGCGCGTGATCGAGCTCAACGAGAACCAGCCCGAGTTTTCGCGCGCGATCTGGGACTATATGGACAGTGCCGTGTCGTCCGACCGCGTGTCGAAAGGCCGTCAGATGATGCGGAAATACCGCAAGTCGATGGGACGGGCGGCGCGGAAACACGGCGTGCCTTCGAGCATCATTACGGCGATCTGGTCGCTGGAGAGCAATTTCGGTCAGAACCTGGGTGGGTTCAATGTGATCGAGGCACTGGCCACCTTGGGCTTCGAAGGACGGCGGGCTTCATTCGGGCGCGAGCAACTGCTTGCGGCGCTGCGTATTTTGGAGAACGGCGACATCTCGGCCGGTCGGATGATCGGCTCTTGGGCAGGCGCCATGGGGCAGACGCAGTTCATTCCGACCGTGTTCCTGCAATATGCGGAAGACGGCAACGGCGACGGCAAGCGGAACCTTTGGGACACGCGAGCGGATGTGTTCGCGTCGACCGCGAACTATCTTGAACAAAAGGGTTGGGTCGAGGACGCGCCATGCTTCGACGAGGTGCGGGTGCCCGACGGGTTCGACTACGCACAAGCCGACATCGGCACGGAAAAGTCGGTTCGCGACTGGTCGGGTTTGGGTGTGACGCTTTGGGACGGACGCTCGCTGAAGCGCCGCTCGGATCAGGATGCTAGCGCGCCGGCGGCGATCCTTTTGCCGGCGGGACACAAGGGCCCCGCATTCATCGCCTATCCCAATTTCAAAGTCGTGCTCGCCTACAACAACGCGATCTCGTATGCGCTGGCGATCTGCCAATTGTCGAACCGCTTCAACGGCGGCAGCTCGTTCCACACGCCGTGGCCACGCGAAGAGACGCCCATTCTTGCGCGCACCGACCGGGTTGAACTGCAGATGCTGCTTGCGCAACGCAAGTACGATGTGGGTGAGCCGGACGGCGTGATCGGACGCCGTACGCGCGAGGCTATCCGCGGCTATCAGCGCGGTGCTGGCATGAAGCCCGACGGGTTCGCCACGCTGGCGCTCCTACAGAGTCTGCGCCAGTCGCCGGTTCCGAACTAAGTCTTAGGCCGCGATCGCTTTGCGTTTCATCGCTTCGGCGACAGCCTGGACGCGTGTCGCGACGCCCAGCTTCTTCTTCGCGTTTTCGATGTGGAAGCGCGTGGTGCGCGGGCTGATCGTCAAGATGCGGCCGATTTCGGCGTCGGTCTTGCCGGCTGCAGCCCAGCTCAAGCATTCCACTTCGCGCGGCGACAACATGCCGGCACCGGCGCGGCGCGGGTTTGCCACCAGATGAATCACCTGCTCGAACGCGCAGTAAGCGAGGAGATGCAGCGTCGAGCGGACGATCGGCGTCATGTCGGGCTTGTTGCCGCCCAAGAGCACGATACCCTCGAGCGCGTCCGCGCTGCGGATCGGGATCATCACACCGTCGAGTACGTTCAGCGAGAGGTTGATCTGCGCGAGCGCGCGGCGCTGATGAACCGTGAGCGGCATCGCCCAGAGCTCGGCAGCGGAGTACGGCCGCGCTTCTTTCAGTGCGTGCGAGATCAGCGGGTTATGCTTCAAGAGTTCGAGCTTGTCGAACGACTCCGCAGGCATGTCGCTGTAGAGAACGCAGCCCGAAGCCTGGTCGATCACGCTATTCTTGCCTTTGACGACCAGCATGTACTGAAAGCCCTGCGTTTCCGCGTAGGTCTTGATCGCTTTCCACACGGACTCCGGCGCGGATGCGCGGCCGATTTCTTCCACCGTTTCGACGATCGTCGTGCGTAGTTCGCTCATCGTTTTCCCTTCCTCCGCACGCGGGGTTCCCGTGCGTTCCGAAGTGCTTCTTTGTTACGGATTAGGCTGCGATTGCGTGCACCTTGAGTGCTTCGGCGACCGCTTGGACGCGCGTTGCGACGTGCAGCTTTCGCTTGGCGTTCTCGATGTGGAACCGCGCCGTGCGGGGACTGATCGAGAGGATGACCGCAATCTCAAGATCGGTTTTGCCGGCCGCGACCCAGTGCAGACATTCAACCTCACGATTGGTGAGATTGTGCGACCTTGTCGCCGTGCCGTTCGCCAGGTCTTGCGCCCGCGTGAACGCGGTGTGCGAGGCCAAGTGGAGCATCGTGCAAGGCATCGGCGACATGTCGGGCTTCAAGCCACCCAGCATGACCATGCCTTCGAACTGACCTTCGCGTGCGATCGGGAACGTCCAACCGTCGCGTACGTTGAGAGAGACGCTGACACGCTGGAGCACGCGGCTTTGATTGGGCGTCAGGTGCGTGGCGTTCGTTTCCGCGTTCGAGAACGGCTCGAGACGCAGCAATGCGCGGGTGATCAGCGGATGATCCGGACCGAAACCTTCGCGGTCGAACTCGGCGGCAAAGCCTTGCGGCGCGTCGATATAGACGATCGCGCTCGCGATGCGGCGCGGTAGGTCGGACGTGCGTTTCAGAACCGTCAGGTGCTCGAAGCCGAACGGCGCTGCAAACGCCTTCAGCTGACGCCAGATTTCATTGGTGTTGGTTACAGAGTGCAAGCTCCGCGCGAAACGCGCGGCGTCGTTCGATGGCCCGTGCATAGCAATCCTCGCAAAAAACACAGAGCCTGACGATCGTCTGAGTCAGGGTGGGGTTGTTTACGAAGGCTGTGCTTTCGCCCTGGGGAGCCTTCTCGGTCGCCCGAAACGCCAGTGTGAACACCGACAGGGATATTAATAATAGCTCCCTGTCTTTTTGGCTATAGTCTAAGAATGAACTCTAGATAAAAGTTCGATCACGAGGCCGTGACAGTGCCGTCTGTTACGGTGGCTGTATGTCGGAAGAAGTTCCGTCAAACGTTTGAATCACAGCGTTTTTTATCCGCGAATTGGTGATCACGAACACGAGCAACACTACCATGAGAATCGCCCCAAACCAATAGGGTGCGACGTGGCTCCAGGAATAGAGTCCATTCCCGACCAGCGGCGCGAAGATGAAGCCTGCCGCACCTGCCCCCCCTGTCAGCCCCGCCATTGCGCCCTGTTCATCGGAGGAAACCGAGAGCGAGGCTGCGGCCGCGATGCCTGGACGAAGCATGCCGAACCCCAGGCCCGAGAGCACCAATGCAAACGACAGCAGCCCATAGTTCGGGGCGACGACCACCAGAAGGTTTGAGATGATCGCCACGATGATGCCGGCGGTGATCAAGAAGCGGGTCGTGAGCTTGAAGCGCTGCACGAGCACGAACTGCGCGAACAACGCCGCGATCGCCATTCCCATGAGCGCCACGCCTGCGAGCTGTTGGGTTTCGGAGATCGAGAGCTTTTGCATGTCGCGGATCATGAAGGCGACCGTCTGGGTCGGGATCGAGCCTGCGGTGCCTTGCATCACCGCGAAGACCACGAACGGCAGCACGCGCGGATCGAACCAGGAGAGCGCCTTCTCGACCTTGCGCTGATGCGGCGCGGAGCGTTCGGGGAGAAGCAGCCACACGGCGATCGCCGAGACGAAAGCCATGAACGCCACGAAATAGAGCGGGGCTACGACGCCGAACACCGTCAGCGCGGCGCCGACGCCTGGGCCAACAGCTGCGCCGAGGCCGAAGGCCGCGTTCAGCATGGCGATGCCTTCGGTGCGTTCGGAGGCGTTGGTGCGGTCGGCGATGTAGCCTTGGGCTGCGGGATAAGCGCCCGCACCGAACAAGCCGTAAATCGAGCGGGTCGCCACCATCAACGGGAAAATCAGGGCTGCTGGAATCATGTGCCAGAGGCCGAACTGCAAGACGCTGGCGAACGCGAACGTCGAGATGGCGAAGGCCGCGATGCCGATCAAGATGACGGGACGGCGGCCCCAGACGTCGCTGCGCGCGCCCCAGTAGGCGGAGGAGAAGACCCACAAAAGCGCCGACACGGCAAAGACCGCGCCCACGCCGATTTCGGTGAGGCCCAAATCCTTTGCGAGCGGCGGGAGCATCGCGAACATCACGGTTTGTCCGAGACCGTTCGCGATCAGGCTTGTGAACAGCAGCGCCATGGCGCGGCGACGGCCGGCTGCTGATGTTGTGCCGTCGGCGTTTTCGGGCGCGAATTTTTCGCGCGTGCGGTCGAGCCAGCTTTTGTGTTCGCTCATTTGCTTGGTGTGCCCGCGGCGTGGGCGGCCGCGCAGATGACAAATGCGCGCAAGCTATCGGCCTGAGCTTACTGCTCGAATTCGTCGCCGCCGGGCAATTGGCGCAGTTCCTTGACACGCGCCTTGGTCATGTCGGCCATGCAAAGCACCTGAGCGAGGGGCGCATGCGTCCCGCCATAGTAGATTTGGTACTGGTACTTGCAGTCCGCGTCGCGGAACGAAACCCAGGCGCGTTGTGCGTCGCCCAGGATGGCTTCGTTGTCGGGCATGTTTTCGTAGCCGGGCGTGGTCTTTATCGAGCGATACCATTTGCGCGCTTCGGCGAGCGCCTTGTCGTAGGCGACGTTGAGTTCGGCGTCGGCTTTTTTGAAATCTTCGCCGGCGCACACCTTCATGTCGTAGTTCGTTTGCGGGTCCTTGCAATCGGCGGCGTGTGCAAAGCCGGCAGATGCCAGAGCCAAGAGGGCGGCGGTCACGAGGCGCATCTAGTTTTCCTTCTTCAATCTGATTTGTGAGGTGTCGCTGCGGCCATCGGCGTCGACGACGGTGATGCGGGCGAAGCCTTCGCCGTCGGGCGTCCACCAGCTGTTCGTCGCTTCGAGCGGGAGGCCGTTGACGATCCAGCGCAGCGGTTCGCGGCCGCCTTGGGCTTTCAGCGGCAGGGCTTGCGGCTTCTTCGGGTCATTGAGCGAGACGGTGGCACCGTTTGGTGGGAACTGGATGCGCGGCGGCTGTATGCGTATGAGGCCGGCCGCCAACCTGGAATTCGAGCGGAAGCGTTGGAGTGCGGGCGGAAGCTGTTCGGCGTTTTGCGCGATGAAGGCGCCGTCCGGTGGTGGCGAGGGCGATCGGCCTTCTTGCGGCAGGAGGTCGAACACCTTGAGCAGCAACGGTGCCGCGTCGTTGCGGCCGATGTGGCCGACGCGCGTGGACCCGTCGGCGCGGCCGACCCAGATGCCGACCGTGTAGTGCTTCGAGAAGCCCAGTGACCACGCATCGCGGTAGCCGTAGGACGTGCCGGTCTTGAAGGCGATTTGGCGCGCGCGTTCGATGCCTTGGCCCATCGACCAGCCATCGGGGAGGTTTGCGTCTTTCAGCGTGTCGGCGAGATACCAAGCGGCGGCGCGGCCGAAGAGACGATGGACCTCGCCCTCCGGCGCGTCGTCGCGGTAGCGGAGAGCGCGCACTTCGCCGCCGGATGCGATGCCGGCATAGAGCATCGTCAGATCGCGCAATGAAATCCCCACACCGCCGAGTGCGAGCGGCAGCGACGGAAGCGCGCCTTTCTTCGGGAACTGCAGCTCGGCGCCGGCGTTGCGCATGGTTGCTGCCAGCCGCACGGGACCGACGCGATCGAGCAGGGCCACGGCCGGCACGTTCAGCGACATTTGTAATGCGGTCGCGACGGTGACCGTGCCTTGGAAGC
>JANNEL010000661.1:0-9563 GCA_031378595.1 Alphaproteobacteria bacterium | reverse complement strand
GCCATTGTGTTGGTTTCGATAATTCTGATCTTGGGATTGCGCAGCTTCAAGCTCGCGATCGTCTCGATGATCGGTGACTTCGTGCCCGCGGTCATGGCGCTGGGTCTCTGGGGCTATCTGGTTGCCGAGATGAATGTGGCGGTGTCGATCGTCGCTGCGATGACGTTCGGCATCGTGGTCGACGACACGATCCACTATCTGTCGAAGTACGCGCGGGCGCGCCGCATTTTGGGCATGACGCCCGATCAAGCGGTCGAATACGCGTTCACGTCTACCGGCAAGGCGATGATCTTCACCATGACGGTGATGTGCTTCGGCTTCACGGTGCTCGGCTTCTCGTCGTTCGGTGTGAACGCAACCCTCGGCATGCTGACCGTCATCACGTTCGGCTTTGCGCTGTTGTCGGACTTCTTGATCTTGGCGCCGCTGCTTTTGATCTGTGACCGTCAGTACAAAATGTTCGCGTGGCATCCGGTGCGCCGCATTTCGGGCGTGACGGAGAACGAGCCGCTTCGCCAACGCGTCGATGCCTACTTCGGGCGAATGGTGAGCGACGACGGCCATTTGGTCGCGGGGCGGCCGCCGGGCGCCGGCGATGTGCAGTTGTGGAGTAACGACTATCTGGGTCTGGGCGGACATCCGGAAATCGTGAAAGCGCAAGCCGACATGCTGAAGACGCATACCGAAGGTGTCTTCATGTCGGCCGTGTTCTTGAATGAAACGAGCCTGCAGCGCCAGTTTGAGCGCGAGATGGCCACGTTCCTTGGTGCGGACGCGACCGTTCTTTGCCAATCCGGCTGGAGTGCGAATACCGGGCTGGTGCAAGCGCTCGTTGACGAACGTACGCCGGTCTATCTCGATCAGTACGCGCACGCGTCGCTGTGGGACGGCGCGCGAATGGCGCGGGCAAAGGTTCATCCGTTCCGCCACAACGACCCCACGCACCTTGAGAAAATGATCAAGCGCTATGGACCGGGTCTCATCCTCGTCGACTCCGTCTACTCGGCATTCGGGACCGTCTGTCCGCTTGAGGCAATCGTCGCCGCGGCGGAGCGGGAGGGGTGCATCTTGGTTGTCGACGAGTCGCATGCTGTCGGCGTCTACGGTGAGCATGGGGAAGGCTTGGTTCACGCGCTGGGCCTTGCAGAGCGCGTGCACTATCGGACGTTGAGTTTGTCGAAGGCGTTCGCAACGCGGGCCGGTATGGTCGCCGGGCCGTCGCGCGTGATGGACTATTTCCCGTACGAGGCAAAGCCCGCGATCTTCTCTTCGGCCGTGCTGCTGCATGAAGTTGCCGGTTTGTCGGCGACGCTGAAAGTGATCAAGGACGAGGCGTGGCGGCGCACGCAATTGTGGCACAACACCGCCTATCTGCGCCGCGGGTTGCAGCGCTCGGGTTATTCCGTCGACCAAAGCGATACGCAGATTGTGGCGCTTCAGTCCGGTACGGACGCGCAAACGCGCGCGCTGCGGGACGAACTTGAAGTTCGCGGTGTGTTCGGCGCCGTGTTCTGCGCGCCGGCAACGCCGAAAAACCAGGGCATCATCCGTCTGTCGGTGAACGCGCGGTTGAGCGAAGGCGAGCTTGATCGCGTCATTCGCGCGTGTGCGGAAATTGCGCGGCTCAAGCCCATCAAGCCGTGGCCGAAAGACTTGCTGGTACCGGAGCGCGCGGCGGCGGCGGCCGACGAGAAATCGGACTCTGTTGTGTGGACGGGACGCGGTGGACCGCTGCCGGCCGCTGGAAATTGAGGAGAACGTTCATGTTCAAGCAAAGGCTTTGGATCGTTTCGGCGCTGCTCGTGGCGGCTTCGGTGCTGTCTGCGGATGCCGCGCCGCAATTGTCCGCCGATCCGAAGGCAAAGGGGCGGGAGATCACGGCCGAATCCATTCGGCGCGATGCCGGCTTTGGCGACACGCGCTCCGAAATGACGATGGTCTTGATGAGCGACGGTGCAGAAGTAAGCCGGCGCACTCTGCGCATGAATGTACTGGAAGAGGCGAGCAATGAGCTTGGCGACAAGTCGTTGATCTTCTTCGAGACGCCGAAGGACGTTCAAGGCACCGTGTTGCTCACGCACACGAAGATCCTGACGCCCGACGATCAATGGATTTACATTCCGGCGATTTCGCGCGTGAAGCGGATCGCTTCGGCCAACAAATCCGGTCCGTTCTTGGGCAGCGAGTTCGCTTATGAGGATCTGACGGCGCAGGAACTCGGCAAATAC
The DNA here is from genome assembly GCA_031378595.1 of Alphaproteobacteria bacterium. GTDB lineage: Bacteria > Pseudomonadota > Alphaproteobacteria > Micropepsales > Micropepsaceae > SZUA-430. The sequence continues at coordinate 7,335 of JANNEL010000661.1, read as the reverse complement.
GACTATCTGTGGCTTCGCGACGAGGCTTGCCCCGCGCCGGATGCGGCACGTCAATGCGCCGTCGTTCAGCGCAAGCCGCTCTACGACAATTCGGGCTACAAACGCCAGGTCTCGTGGATCGACACGACGGACTATCAGTTCCGCAAGATCGAATTTTACAATCAAGAAGACCGGTTGCTGAAAACGCTGACGTTGTCGGCCTATCAGCTGCACGACGGGCGCTACTGGCGGCCGCACCAACTCTTGATGATCAATCATCAGACAGGGCGGTCGACGAAACTCGACGTGGGTGCGTTGAAACTTAGGACCGGATTAACCGAGACCGACTTTACTGAGCAGGCGATGGAGCGGCTCAGGTAAGATTTCATTTACGTGTTGGGGCAGGGAAGAGAAAGAACGGCCAAACTTCTCCTGCTTCTGACGGCGGCGGTGGGCATTCCTGCGGCCTACGCCGGCGATGCGGGCACGCTGACTATACGCGGCAGCATTGGTGCTGAGATCAGGGCCTTCACGATGCGGCCCAGCTATGCGCAGCAGGATCGCGACCGGGTTCAGGGTTCGGTGATGGCGAGCGCCAAAATCTCTTGGGCTTCCACCGACAACGATGTCGTGATCGACGTCTCGCCGTTCTTACGCCTGGACGCTGCGGACGATGAGCGCACGCACGGCGATTTGCGCGAGGCCGCGGTTAACGTTTATTCCGAGCACCTGGACCTGCGGCTCGGCATCAGCAAGGTCTATTGGGGCGTGACGGAGTCACGCAATATCGTCGACATCGTCAATCAAGCGGACCTCGTCGAGGCAATCGACGAGGACGAAAAGCTCGGCCAGCCGATGATTATGCTGCGCGGGCATGTGGCGGATTTCGAGGCTACGGCCTTGGTTTTGCCTGCGTTTCGGCCACGCACTTTCCCTGGCCCCGAGGGCCGATTGCGCCCCGCGCTGGCGATCGACGAGGACCGGGCACAGTACGAATCCGGCGAACGGACGGGCAGGGTGGATGTTGCCGGCCGCCTGAAGGGGCGGATCGACGACATCGATGTCGGCCTTTCCTATTTCAGCGGCACCAGCCGCGACCCCCGGTTCGTGTTCGACGGCGCCGCGCTTGTGCCCGTCTATGACGTCATCGATCAAGCCGGGTTGGACGTTCAAGCGACGCTGGACTCGACGCTGCTGAAGCTCGAGGCGATCACGCGCGATGGGCATCGCGGGACGGATGCGCGGCGGTTTTCGGCGGTGGTTCTAGGGCTTGAGCATACGCTTTCGCAGATCGCAGGCACGCAGTGGGACTTGGGTTTGATCCTCGAGTTCGATTGGGATGACAGGCCGTCGTCTGCTCCGCCCACGATCTACGACAACGACTTTTTCGCCGGTGCACGGTTTGCTTTCAACGACGATGGCGACAGTTCGGCGTTGCTGGGCGCGCTTGTCGATATGGAGAAAGGATCCGTTTACGCAACGATCGAGGCGTCGACTAGGATTTACGAATCTTTACGATTGGAGATCGAAGGCGCGCTGATTTTGCGGGTGGACGACGCGGATACGGTGCTTAGGCAGTTTCGGAACGACTCGTTCATTAGTGTTCGCTTAATGCAGTATTTGTAGCGGCGGTTAGCCCGGTTTTAAGCGCGGAACCCTTAGTGTTCGGCGTACGGGCCTGGGAACCGCTATGACCAACCAGAAGACGTCTCGAGCTGAATACGACGGTTCGACGCCTGTCGGCGATGCCGGCGAGGCTGAGAGTTCTGTCGGCCGGTGGCTGCAGGCGGAACGGGCGTCGCTTGAGCGTTCTTACAAATCGGTCGAACCCATCATTTTTGCCGTCGCCGCGTTCGGCGTGTGCGGCATGCCGCTCTACTATGTCATTTGGCAGTTTCTGTTCCCGCAGACCTATGAGAGTTTGGAGCTGCGCCTGGTCGGCAGTCTGCTGTGCGGACTAACCTGCTCTATCATGCTGTGGCCGCGTCGCTATCGCGATGCGTTCGGGCCGGCGCTGTGGTACGCGACCGTCGCGTATTGCCTGCCGTTTTTCTTCACCTTCATGCTGCTCAAGAACGGCGGATCGCCGGTGTGGCTCGTCACGTGGCTGCTGGGCTTTGCGCTGTTGGCGCTCGTTGTGGAGTTCGGCGGGCTGATTGCGCTGCTTACAGGCGGTGTGGTCGCAGCGATGAGCGCCTACTTCGCGACGGGCGGAACGTTCACCGCGCTTGAAAATTTGATCGAGCAGATACCGGTGTTTCTATTCACCATCATCGCGGGCACGGTTGCGATCTACCGCCAGCACATTGTGCGCCAAACGCTGACGCGGGCGCGCGATGCCGCAGAATCCGCCAACCGGGCGAAGTCGGAATTCTTGGCGATGATGAGCCACGAAATCCGCACGCCGATGAACGGCGTTTTGGGGATGACGGGCGTGCTGCTCGACACCGGTTTGACCGAAGATCAACGCCGTTACGTCAAGACGATTCGCGAGTCGGGTGAGGGGCTGCTTCATATCATCAACGACGTTCTCGACTTTTCGAAGCTCGAAGCCGAGGCGGTCGAGATCGAGGACATTCCCTTCGACGTGCATGCGCTGCTGTCGTATGCGGTCGACATCGTAACGCCGCGCGCGAACGCGAAGGCCGTGCGGCTGGATCTCGCGATCGAAGCTGACGTGCCGCGGTTCATCAAGGCTGATGCGGGGCGCGTGCGGCAAGTCGTGCTCAATCTTCTGGGCAACGGCGTCAAGTTTACCGACCAGGGGTACGTGCGGCTCATCGCAACCGTGGTCCGCGGGACCACGTTGCACTTCGAGGTGCAAGACACCGGCATCGGGATCGCGCCCGATCAGATGCCGAAGCTCTTTCGCAGCTTCACGCAGGCCGACGTCTCGATTTCGCGCCGGTTCGGCGGGTCGGGTTTGGGGCTTGCCATTGCTCGCAAGCTCGTGATGCGCATGGGCGGCAAGATCGGCGTCGAAAGCACGCTTGGGAAAGGTTCGACGTTTTGGTTCGAAATGCCGTTGCGCGCGGCGTCGGATATGGAAGTCGAAGCGCTCGCGTCCGGCATTGTCCACGAAGGGTTTATCGAGAGCCAGCGGTTCCTCACGGCGCTCGAGCGCCCGGTGCGCGTGCTGGTTGCCGAAGACAATGCGACGAACCAGGTCGTGGTGAAGGCAGTTCTCGCAAAATTCGGGATCACGCCCGATCTCGTCGGCAACGGCTCGGAGGCCGTCGATGCGGTGCGGCGCGTGCGCTACGATGTGGTGCTGATGGACGTGCACATGCCGGAGATGGACGGGCTTGAGGCAGCGCGAACGATCCGCATGCTGAAGGGCGATGCGGGCCGTACGCCGATCATCGCCCTGACCGCGAATGCCCTGACCAGCGATTTCAACGAGTGCCGCGCGGCCGGCATGAATTCTTATGTGTCAAAGCCGTTCAAGACTGAGGAGCTGCTCACCGCTATCGCGAATGCGGTGAGGGGCGCCGAAAGCGCGCGCGGGGAGGCGGCGGCGCCTGCGGCCGTCGCGGCGACCGTCAATTGGGCGACGCTCGATACGTTCCGCAAATCGACGTCGGACGATGTGTTCCGGGAGTTGATGGAAACTTATCTCAACGACACCTCGGCGAAGCTGAAGCAATTGCACCAGTTGGCGGCGACGGCACCGGCGTCGAAGGATGCGGTTCGGATCGTGCATGCATTTAAGAGTTCGAGTGCGATGACGGGGGCCGATGCGCTGTCACAAATGGCGGCGGCTCTCGAGCACGATCTGCATGTCGGCAAAGCCGAACTCAAGGCTGCCGATGCCGACAAGATGACCGAGCTGTTCCAACGGTATCGCGATGCCGTGGTCGCGCGCGGCTTAGCGTCTTAGTACGCCGACCATTTCCGCGCGATCGCTTCGTTCTCTTCCTTTGCACCCATCGTCGCCTTCACGCCGAGGCGGGCGAGCGCTGCGTCGATCACCGGATTACGGGGGGCACCGGCAGTTTGATAGGTATTCTGAAACTCTCGTACCGGCATGCTCGCGAACGCTTCGATGCACCATTCGTCTGCGCGCAAATCGCGGCAGGCGATTATGCGGGCGGCCATTTCTTTATCGCGCACGTGCAGCTCGCGGCAGGCGCGGCCGTCGTTGGCGACGAAGCTGACGACCGGATGGATGTTCAAGTCGCCCGCGCTTACCAGGCTGCCCGAACGCGCTCCGATCGCTGCGGCCTCGAGCGGGCCGGAAATCGCGACACCGTCGTCGACATGGCGCAACCAGCCCGCTTGCACCGACAGCATGGACGTGCCGGTCATCCAGACCGCAAATGCCGCGGCTACGGCGGCGCCGGCGGGCAGCCACCATTGCGCAGGACGTGTCTTCATCGGTATCTGCACAACCGTTGACCGCGGTTGCAGCAAGTTCGTCAGGCGCTCCGGCACGTCGAGCGTTGGCACCACGGCTGCGCGCAACAGCGCGTCGGTCGCCTGCATCTGCTCCAAGCGCGCGCGTAGGGTGGCGTCGTGTTCCAGTGCGGCAAGCACGTATGTGGCGCGATCTTCGTCGAGTTCGCCGTCTGCGAAAGCCATCAAGGTGTCGTCGTCGATGAGTGTCATGTTCTGTTCGCTTGCAACGCTTCTGTTGTCGTTTGGCCTTGTTCAATCATACGGCGCAGTGCATCGCGGGCGCGCGAGAGACGGCTCATGAGTGTGCCGATCGGGATCTCGAGCTGATCGGCAGCCTCGCGATACGAGCGTCCGTCGAGCACAACAAGCGCCAGCGCAAGACGCTGGTCCTCCGGCAGGCGCGCGAAGCAGGCCCGGGTCTTGTTCAGCATCAACATGGTCTCTGCCACGTTGGGGCCGTCGATCGTTTCGTCTGTCCCCGCACTGTTCAACGCCTGCTTTCGTTCGTCAGTCTTGCGCCGGCGCAACTCGTCGCGCCAAATGTTCTGCATGATCTTGAAGGTCCAGCTTTCAAGGCTCGTCCCAGGTTGCCACTGGACGGCCTTGGTTAAGACCCTCTCCACCGCCGCTTGCACGATATCGTCCCCCTGCTCAGCCGAACCCGCCAGGGCGATCCCGAAGCGCCTTAGGCGCGGCAGGAGCGCCGCAAGGTCGCGCCGGAGATCCTCATGGTGACTGGACATACTCGCGAGCTTCCATAGAACGTTCGGGAGGGGCGGCTTATTCCCGAGGTCGTGAGGAATTTTGTCCGCGACTTTGGGGGGCCGTTCAACCTAGAATTCGCGACTTCGCTAAGGGACGGGGCTTTTTAACTGTGTTGGTTCGTCGTCATACCCCATTTCTGCGCCTTTTTCTGTGCCTGTTGCTGGCCTTGTCGGCCCCGTTCGCGTGGGCGAGTGGCGGACCGGGCCGCGACGGTGACGGCGATCACGATTCCACCGACAACGATTCGACGGACAGCAGCGGTCGAGACTCCGGTGAACATGACGATGTCGATACGTCGGAGGGTGGTGGGGGTGACAACTCCGGGCCTTCGGACAGCGAGTCGACGTCCGGCGACGATGGGCCATCTGATAATTCCGGACCGTCGGACGGCGATGGATCACCCGACAACTCAGGTCCTTCTGAGAATTCCGGACCGTCGGCGAATTCTGGCCACTCGAGCGATGGCGGCGAGGGCAACGGGCCGAACGCCGGCCGGTCGGCCCGTTCTGGACACGTAGATCACGAAGACCGCGTTTCGATTTCGCGAAACGATGCCGGTGAATCCGTGCGCAGCGGCGAGGCGATTTTGCTCACCACCCGCAGCGATGTCGCCCAGCGCTTGTCGGGCGAAGGCTTTCGCTTGGTCGAGAGTTTTCGTGTGGAAACGATCGGGGCTTCGGCCCTTCGTATTGCCGTTCCATCGGGCATGAGCGAGCGGCAGGTATTTGAGACGCTTCAGCGGTTCGATCCCAAAGCGCTTGTCACGTTCAACCACGTCTACGTGCCGTCGGGTGCTCTGACTTTGCCCGTAGCGCCGGCGCAGGCGGCCGGTGTGCGGCCGCGCGTGCGCGCGAAAGTTGGGCTCGTCGACGCTGCCGTCAACACGAAGCATCCGATGCTGCAGCAGGTCGTCGTGAATGCGCGATCGTTCGATTCCGTTGCAGAGGCTTTGCCTGGCGCGCATGGAACGGCCGTCGCCTCGTTGATAGCGGAAGCAGCGCCCGGGGCGACAGTGTTTGCGGCGAACGTATTTACGCTCTCAACGGACGGGCGTGAAATTGCCACTGCCGATGCAATCGTTCGCGGCCTCGACTGGCTAGCCGGTATGCACATTGCCGTCATCAATTTAAGCCTGACGGGCCCCGCAAACTCGATCCTGGAGGCGATGATCCAGCGGCTGAACGCCAACGGCCATATTCTGGTTGCGGCGGTCGGGAATGAGGGGCCGCGCGGGGCGCCCCAGTATCCGGCGGCTTACGACAACGTCGTCGGCGTGACGGCGGTCGACCAAAAGAACAACGTCTACCTCTACGCCAATCACGGCGACTACGTCGATTTCTCGGCGCCGGGTGTCGATTTGCGTGTGGCAGATCCGAAGGGCGCGACCGACACGGTTTCGGGCACGTCCTACGCGTCGCCAATCGTGGCAGCAAAGCTTGCGCAGTCGATGGACGTGCCCAATGTGGCGCGCGCGGCGCAGGCAATTCATGAGCTTGCGGCGGAGGCGCGCGATCTCGGCGCGCCGGGCCGCGATCCGGTCTACGGCTACGGCCTGATAGCCGATTGACGACCCGTCACGCGTCGCGCGTAGCTTTGACCAGCTTGTCGAAATCGACGCGGGCGATCGGTTCCAATTCTTTCGTCAACCGGCCGGCTTGTTCGGAGGCCTCGAGCAGAAAGTCGAAGCCGCCGTCGCGTAGGCGCAACCGCTCGGCCAGCCTTGCTTCTAGATGCTCGCGGCGCGCAGCGGGGAGGTCCGGATTCGTCTGCAGTTCGGTTTGGATGTCGGTGGCCTCCGCCGCCGATTCCAGTGCGCCCTCGACGCCCATCATCGTGCGCAGCAGCGTCGTGTGGATGCGCGCGCGCATTGCGGGATCGCGCAGTTCGAACAGGCGCTCGCGGTTGCGATCATACACGTCGAGTTCGCGCCTGATCATGCGCAAGAGCCGCATCGTCACCGGCCCGAACGGATCGCCGATACCTCGGGCGCGTTTGGCAGTACCAACGGTTACCCCCAACAGCGACATGATCTCGCCGAAGAAGAGGGCCGCTTGGCGCTCGCGCCGGCGCAGGTCGACCCGGTGCTCGATTTGCGTGCCGATGAAGCCGCCAGCCGTCGCCAGCACGGCGCCGGCCACGACCGCGGTTAGCGTGTCGAGATTGGAGATAAAGTCGAAGTGTTCGGCGCGAATG
>JANNEL010000637.1:0-3891 GCA_031378595.1 Alphaproteobacteria bacterium | reverse complement strand
TTTTGAAGTCGACCTCCGGCCGGGGTTGCTTCCCACCCGACACCCCCGCCCCCGCGCTGCCCCCACCGCGCAACCGCCTCCTGTCCACGATCGCCTACGCGACAAGCGGCAAACGCACCTACGCGCTCGAAGGCTCGATCTTCATGGCGGGTGCGACGATCCAATGGCTCCGCGATGGGTTGAAGCTCTTCAAGTCGTCGGCCGACAGCGCCGATCTCGCACGCAAAGCGGACGCGCGCTCGCGCGTGTATCTGGTGCCAGCCTTCGTCGGTCTTGGCGCGCCCTATTGGGATGCCGACGCGCGCGGCGCGATCGTTGGCCTCACGCGCGACACCGGCCTCGCTGAAGTCGCAAAGGCCGGACTCGAATCCGTCTGCCTTCAAACCCGCGACCTCCTTGAAGCGATGGCTGCCGACATGTCAGCGGCGGGCCTGGGTTCTCCCGCGGCACTCCGCGTCGATGGCGGTATGGTGGTGAATGACGTCTTCTGCCAATGGCTCGCCGACCTCACCGGCCGCCCGATTGAACGACCCGAAGTCGTGGAAACCACCGCGCTCGGTGCGGCTTACCTAGCAGGCCTGGGCGCTGGCATCTACTCATCGCTCGACGAGGTCGCCTCAAGCTGGCGCTGCGAACGCCGGTTCGAGCCCAAAATCAGCATCGACGAACGCGACGCCAAATACGCCGGCTGGAAGGAGGCGGTGGGGCGGATTTTGTCTCGAACCGCTTAGAACATGACCTTGATTTTGCTGGATGATTATTGTACAAGTCATTGTACAACAAGGACCGACGACCGATGGACGTAAAGACATATAGCCACGCCCGCCAAAATCTCGCCGAGCTAATGGACGAAGTTTGCGATAGCCGCGCTCCAGTGATCGTAACGCGCCAGGGTGCGAAGTCCGTCGTCATTCTTCCGTTGGAGGAGTATGAGTCGTTGGAGGAAACGCTCTATCTGCTCCGCAGCCCAGCGAACGCTGCACGGCTCTATGCATCGATCGAACAGATCAAGAGCGGTAAGGTCGTACGCCGCGATCCGACGAAGCAGCGTCGCAAGAAAGCGTAATGGATATCGTTTGGGCGTCGAACGCTTGGGACGACTATCTCTTCTGGCAAAAGGAAAAGCCGGACCTGGCGGAAAAGATCAACGATCTGATCAGGGACATCCGGCGGACACCGTTCGTCGGCCTTGGCAAGCCGGAACCGCTGAAAGGAAAGCTAGCCGGCTGGTGGTCGAGACGTATCAATTCCGAGCACCGCCTTGTTTACAAGGTTGAAGGAAAACGGGGCGAGGGCCAGAAGCTCTCGATATCCGGCTGCCGCTACCACTACGAGTAAGGCTGCCTCATTTGACACCATGGAGCGACGGGGCCACTCTTGAACCGAACCGTATCTGGAGATCGCCTATGTCCGCCGCTTTGCACGCCATTCCGTCCGTCCGCGACAAAGTCTCGAAAGAGGAATGGCAGATCCGCACCGACCTCGCCGCCACCTATCGCCTCGTTGCCCATCACGGCTGGGCCGACATGATTTTCACCCACATCTCCGCGCGCATTCCGGGGCCGGAGCACCACTTCTTGATCAATCCCTACGGCATGACTTTCGACGAGATCACTGCCTCCAGCCTCGTGAAGATCGACGTCGACGGCAACAAGGTGATGGAAAGCGCTCACCCCGTGAACCCGGCGGGCTTCACGATCCACTCTGCGATCCACATGGCCCGCGAAGACGCGCAGGCCGTAATCCATGTGCACACTGCCGACGGCGTCGCCGTCTCGTGCCAAGAACATGGCCTCCTTCCGATCAGCCAGCACGCGATGCTGGTCCACGGCGATGTCGCCTACCATGATTATGAAGGCGTCGCGCTCAACCACGATGAACGTCCGCGGCTGGTGAACGACCTCGGCACGAAGAACCTCTTCATCTTGCGCAATCACGGCACTTTGACTGTTGGCAAGACATGCGCCGACGCGTTCTTGCGCCTCTACAATCTCGAGCGAGCCTGCACGATCCAAGTTAAGGCGTTGGCCGGCGGTGCGAAGATCAACCAGCCGAACGACGGCGTTCCTGACGTCGTCACGGGCCAGGTTTCGGGAATGAACGACAGCAGCGCCTTTGCCGACAAGTTGGTGTGGCCGGCAATGCTCCGCCTGCTGGACCGCAAAGACCCCAGCTACAGCAACTAAGGCGTCCGAAATGAAGTTTGGTTCAGGCCAGCCGGTTCCCCGGCTCGAAGACGATCGTCTCATCACGGGCAAAGGTCACTTCACCGACGACCTGACGTTGCCAGGCGCAGTGCACATGGTGCTGCTGCGCACGCCGCACGCACACGCGACGCTGCGCGAGGTCGACACGCTGCACGCGCGCAGCGCGCCAGGCGTCATCGCGGTTTACACAAACAAGGACCTTGCAACCGCTGGCATCAAACCGTTGCCCTGCGTCGCGGTCATGCCGAACCGCGACGGTTCGCCGATGTTCATCCCCGAGCGCCACGCGCTCGCCAAAGACCGGGTAGCACATTTGGGTGAGCCGGTCGCAATGGTCGTCGCCGAAACCGCAGCGCAAGCCCGCGACGCGGCCGAGATGATCAATGCGCACTACGACGAACTTCCGTCGGTCGTCGATACCGTAGCCGCGCTCACCGCCCCGCCAATCCACCCCGGCACAAAGTCGAACGTCGCGCTCGACCACGAACTCGGCGACAAGGCCGCGGTCGACGCCGCCTTCGCCAAGGCAGCACATGTCACAAATCTGAAGCTCGTCAACCAGCGCGTCGTCGTGAACGCGATGGAGCCGCGCGCCTGCATGGGCGCGTACGACAAGGCGACCGGCAAATACACGCTCTACACCGGCAGCCAAGGTGTGCACGGCATGCGCGCCGCGATCGCAAAGTTCATCCTCGGCATCGAGAACGAACAGCTGCGCGTCATCACCAAAGATGTCGGCGGCGGCTTCGGCATGAAATCGTTTATCTATCACGAATACCCGCTGGTCCTGTTCGCAGCGAAGCAAATCGGCCGGCCGGTGAAGTGGGTTTCAGAACGCACCGAGGCCTTCCTCTCCGACACGCAAGGCCGCGATCACGTCACCGAAACGGCGATCGCGCTCGATAAAGACCATCGCATCACAGCCATCCGCACGATCACGACAGCGGCGATGGGCGGCTACCTTTCGCACTTCGCGCCATTCGTACCCACGTTGGCGGCCCCCGGTATGCAGGTCGGGGTCTATGCGATCCCGACGTTCTACACCGCAACGAAGTGCGTCTTCACGAACACCGTGCCCGTCGACGCCTACCGCGGCGCCGGCCGTCCGGAGGCTGCCTACGTCATCGAACGCCTGCTCGATCTCGCCGCCGCCGAACTCAAAGTCGACGCGGCGGAATTGCGCCGCAAGAACTTCATCCAGCCTTCGCAGTTGCCCTACACATTCCCCTCGAAAAACATCCTCGATAGCGGTGAGTTCGCGCGCAACATGGATGACGCGATCAAGCTCGCCGATTGGCAAGGCTTTGCCGCACGCGCCACCGCCGCAAAGTCGCGCGGCAAGCGCGCCGGTATCGGCATGGCCTACTACGTCGAAAAAACCGCAGGCGGATTCGAAATGGCGCACATCGAAGTGCGCGCCGACGGCGAAATCCACGTTATCGCGGGCACGCAGTCGAACGGCCAGGGCCACGAAACCGCTTATGCGCAACTCGTCGCCGAACGCCTGCAGGTCCCAATTGAAATCGTGAAGGTCACCTCCGGCGACACCGACGCGCTCAAGGCGGGTGGCGGCACCGGCGGCTCGCGCTCGCTGACGATGGCTGGCGGCGCGATCGGCGTAGCCGTCAAGGACATCGTCGAAAAAGGCAAAGCGATCGCTTCGAACGAACTCGAAGCGGCGCTG
>JANNEL010000591.1:0-2115 GCA_031378595.1 Alphaproteobacteria bacterium | reverse complement strand
GGCTCGTGCAGGCGGAGTTCACGTCGAAGGCCGGCACCCACACGAAATCTTCGCCGAACAAATCGTAATTGCCGACGCGATAGAGCGTCCGTTCGGAAGCGCCGAGATTGGCCGTGATCTGCTCCCGCGCAGCCTCGCTCTTGCCAATCAGCTGCTCGGGAGAGGGCTTATAGGTTTCGCTGCGGAATTCTTCGCCGGCGATGACTTTGCCGTCGGTCATCTCCACGACGACGATCGGTGCCGGCCAGAACGTCACTGCCCCGACATAGATGATCAGCGCCAGAAACCCGATGATCATCGCAAGTCCGGCAACGAGCGACGCACCCATCACCCAAACGAACGGCTCGCCCATCGCGCTCAAGTCGCTGCGCGGGACACGGCGGACCGCGGCAAGTGCGGCGACCGGCGAAGCGGCGGCGGTGGTGACGGTGTCGCTCATGAGCCCTGCCTCACAGCTGCGCCGCACGCTTGCGGTATTGCTGACGCACGATTTCAGCGACCGTATTGATCACGAACGTCACGGCGAACAGCACCAAAGCGCAAAGGAACAGCGTGCGATAGAGCGTGGAATCCCGCACCGCTTCGGGGAGCTCCACGTTGATGTTGGCCGATAATGTCCGAAGGCCATTGAAGATGTTGACGTCGAGGATCGGCGTATTGCCGGTTGCCATGACGACGATCATCGTTTCGCCGACCGCACGCCCCAACCCGATCATGATCGCCGAGAAGATGCCCGACGCCGCTGTCGGCACCACGATCCAGATCGCCGTCTGCCACCGTGATGCGCCGCAGGCAAGCGAGCCCGAACGCAAGTAGGCCGGAACGGCGTTCAACGCGTCTTCCGAGATCGAATAGATCAGCGGGATCTGCGTGAAAGCGAGCGCGAAGGCGACAACCAGCGCGTTGCGCTGGACAAACGTGTCGATCACCCCGCCGCGCGCGTCGTAGCCCAGCGACTGGAGCAGCAAGGCACCGGCCCAAGCGAGCCCGAACGACAGCACCAAGATTGCGAGCCAGCGAAGAAGCTCGCTGACCGCGGCTGTAAACTTCGACTGCTCGCGTAGGCGCAGCCGGTACGCGCCATTAAAGAATGGCCGTGTCGCGAGCAAGACGGTGACGAACGAAATCGGCGTCAACAGCAAAAACAGAAACGGTTCGCCCGAACCCGTGCCTGACGTCCATTTTTTGAAATCACCGCCGAAAAAGGCGACTTCGATAAGCGGCCCAAGCCGGACGCTGAGCCATACCGCCACCGCGACGGCGAGAAAATATGCGACGAGCTTCGGAAATCCGTCCAGCACGTTCGCCAACGGCTGCGGCAAAAGCTGCCACAAGAACGACACCGAAATGACGGTGAGCGGCAAGACGCCAAAGGCGATCACGATTGCCGCGATCCAGTTTTCCACCACCGGCGACAAAACGAGCGCCGCGATGAACCCCACCACGACCGATGGCAGCGACGCCATCAATTCCATCGTCGGCTTGATGATGCCGCGCGTCCGTGGGTGCAAGAATTCCGACGTATAAATGGCGGCGAAAAGTGCAAGCGGGATCGCGAGCATCAGGGAATAGATCGCAGCCTTGAACGTGCCGAAGATCAACGGGATCAAGGAAAGCTTTGGCTCCGGCGCATCCGTGCTGGCAGTAGACTGCCAGACATAGTTCGGCTCGCTATAGCCCTCGTACCAAACCTTGCCGAACAAGGACTGAAGCGTCGTTTCGGGATGCGGCACCGAGATGCCCCAAAGGAGCGCCTGTCCGTTCTTGCCTATGCCCAGAATGGCGTCGTCCTTGGGCGCGAACACGACGGCCTGAAGGCCGTTCGGATCGGGCGTGCCGGGCAGCTTCAACAACGTGCGGTCGGTCGTCCCATGGTGAAGCCAGATACCGCCGGTCGCGTCCGCTGTTGCGAACAGACGCGTGCGTTGGCTGACGCGGATCGCTTCGATCGCGCCAGGTTGCTTGGCGAAGTCCGCGTGCACTTTCGTGAGCACGATCCCGTCGGCGGTCGAAGGCGACTTTCTGTCGACGCCGAACCAGATCGCAAGCGAACCATCTGAGCCGCCCGCCACGAACGAGCTTTCGCCATTCAAATATGCGATCGCCGACAGCGCC
>JANNEL010000540.1:0-13412 GCA_031378595.1 Alphaproteobacteria bacterium | reverse complement strand
GCGTTGGATCGACATCCATGAGGGCGAAGCGATCGATGTGGCGCAGCTGACGAAGTGGGTGAAGCAGGCTGCTGCGCTGCCCGGGTGGGGCGGCTAGGCGTCAGGGCTTCGTCGGGTTCGACGCGGTGGCTTGCGCGGGCGGCACCAAGATCCCGTAGCCCAAGATCGGGTCGCGGCGGTTGCTCGAGCCCACTTCCGCAACGAGTGCAGAACGTACGAGGTCGGCGCCGTTCTTGTCCGGGCGCGCCAACAGTTCGGCGAAGCGCGCGGCGACGAGCGGGCTTGCGTACGATGTCCCCGTGACCGGTCCGTAACTGCCTGCCGGACCCGCGGCGCGAACGCCCACGCCGAACGCCGCGAATGCGACGGCGACGCCGCGATTGGCGTCGATCTGTACGCGCCGGCGCGCATCGACGGAGGTGACGGCAACGACGCCGTCGAAGGCTGCCGGATATCTGACGGCGGCAGCCGGGCCGTCGTTGCCGACGGGCGCTACGATCACGTGACCGCGCGCGATTGCGCTGCGCACGGCTGCTTCGAGCAACGCGTTCTTCGGACCGGCGATGCTGATGTTGATGACGGGCACATCTTGGCCCACGAGCCAGGCAATCGCGCGGGCGATGTCGGCGGCGGAGCCTCCCGTCGGCGAGCCGGCGAAGGCGTCGGCGGCGTAGAGTGTCGCGCCAGGAAGCGCGCCTTGAAACGTGTGGTCGTCGCCGACGAGGAGCGAGGCGACGGCTGTGCCGTGCGCGGTCGCGCGCGATGTGCCACGCGCTTCGGTGGTTGCTTTGACGACGATGTCGGCGCTCGCCAGCGCCGGGTGGTCGCGATCAACGCCCGCGTCGATCATCCCGATCAGGGTGTCGCTACGGGCGAGGTGCGGTAGCGACGCTTGCGCAGGTGCTGTGCCGGATCGGCCGGCGGGGTCGTAGATGTGTTCGTAGTCGAAGGCGCCGTTCGGGTCGGCGGCGCGCAGCTTCGCTAGCACTTGTTCGGCCCCGAGCTCTGAGGGAATTCTGAAGCGCGTGATCTCGATGTCGAGCGGGTCGAGCGTTTCGGTGCGCGTAACCTCAAGCCCCATCGTGTCCGCTGCTGCGCGGGCGCGATCGGAAAGACCGACCGCGATCACCACGCCGCGAATGACGCGTGCGCCGTTCGGATCCAATTCGATGAGCGCGGGGTTGGCAGGGCGGCCCGCAACATCGAGGCCCGCCGTATCCAGAACCCTGCCCAGTGTGCCGGTGACGCCCTTCACGGTGTTGTCGACCACGCCGGTCACCGTCTGCACGGTGTCGTCCACCGCGCCGGTGGCCGTGGTGACCGTGTCGTTTACTGCGCCGGTTGCCGTGGTGACCGATTTGTCGACGGTGCCGCCCACTTTGCCCAGCGTGTTGCCGATCATCGGCCCGGGCTTGGGTCCCGGCAGACCCAGCGGCCCGGCGGCTACGGGGAGCAGCACGGCGAGCGCCAGGGTGGCGAAAAGAGCGATTCTGCGCATGGGCGCGATCATAGCGTTCCGACAACGGATGGTCCCCAGCATTTCTTCCAAATTGGCCGCAGAACGGTCCGGTTTGTCGGGCCGGGATTAAAATCGCGAGGCAATCCGTTGTATCGATGAACCCATGGTTCGGTCCTTGGAAGCCATACGCGGGGAGGTTGTCGCGCTGCTGCCGCGGCTGCGCCGGTTTGCGCTCTCGCTGACCGGCAACGGCAGCGACGCCGACGACCTGGTGCAGGACGCGGTCGAACGCGGTTTGCGCAACCTGCACAAGTGGGAAGAAGGAACGCGGTTGGACAGTTGGATGTTTCGGATGACGCAAAATATTTGGATCGACACGGTTCGGGCGCGCAAAGTTCGCGTGACGGATCCGCTCGATGATGCGGCTCTGGACCTCGCTGGTGCCGACGGTGCGCGCGATATGGAAGCGCGCCTGGCGTTCGGTGCCACGTGTGACGCGATGGCGAAACTGCCCGAAGAACAACGCGTTGCGGTGGCGCTCGTCTGTGTCGAGGGCATGTCGTATCGCGAAGCGGCCGATACGCTGGATGTGCCGATCGGCACATTGACCAGCCGCTTGTTTCGTGCGCGCGCGGCGCTTGCCGCGGCGCTGGCGGGTGAGGGGGCGGAGCCTTCCGAGGTATTGCTATGACGATCAGCGACGAAACCTTGATGGCTTATCTCGACAACGAGTTGCCGGGCGACGAGCGCGAGCGTGTGAACGCGGCGCTCGCGGCCGATCCTACTTTGCAGGCGCGGCTTAAGCGGCAAGAGCGCGTGCACCTGATGCTCAGCACGGCGTTCGATCCGGCGCTGAAGCAGCCGGTGCCGGCGCGGATCATCGAAGCTGCGATGACGACTCCTGTATCCCTGCAGACGAATTGGCGCGAGCGGATCGTCGGGTTGTTGTCGTTTGGCCCAGGCGCGCCGCGCTTCGCAGCTGCAGGCGCGGCTTTTGGTTTGGTGTTGGCTGTGGGCTTGGCGTTCTACTTGGGCTTCGAGCGCACGCCGGGCCCGGGTTCAGTGCCGTTTGCGGCCTCGGGACAGTTGGCGCAAGTGCTTGAGACGCAACTGGCCAGCGATGAGGTTCGTGAAGGTCCGCGCGTCGGTGTGAGTTTTCGTGCGGGCAGCGGCGAGCTTTGCCGGACATTCGACTTGGGTGCCGCACGCGAAAATTTCGCCGGCATTGCGTGCCGCGAGACGAGTGGCTGGGAGGTCAACACGTATGTGACCGCACCGGTTCGAAGCAGTGCGCCCTATGAACTTGCGAGTGCTGGGCTGCCTGACGACGTGCGCAAAGCCGTCGACGGCATGATCGCGGGCGCGCCTTTCGATGCCGCGGCCGAGCGCAATGCACGCGACGGCGGCTGGCGCTAAAATTTTTCTCCGATTGAGGGAAAGAAAATCGCGGGTCGCTCCGTTGTCCCAATGAACAGGCCGTCTGGCCGTTCTTCAGACAACGAGGAGTTAAACCAAATGCGTACCAAGTTCAGCACGTTGACGGCCGTCGCGCTTTGCGCAGCGCTTGGCACTTTGGAACCGGCAACGGCCGGGGGGATTTTGGGCGGCGGCGCAGGTGGCGCAGTCGGTGGCACGCTTGGTGCCGGTGGACGCCTCGGCGTTCCGTCTTTGCCGCCCGTCAGCAGCAACGTCGGCGCGACGGTCGGTGCATCGGTCGATGCGACGGTGAGCGGACGCGGCGCGATCGATACGGCCACGTCGGCAGCGAGCAAGGTCGAGAAGACTTCGGCAGCGGCGACGAGCAAAGCGAGTGCGACGGCGACGTCGACCGCGGATGGCACGCTGCACAAGAGCGCGCAACTCGCAGGCAGCGCCTCGGCGGCGGCCGAAGGCTCGGCGCAGATCGCTACTCATGCACCGGTTTCCCTGATCAGCGCGAGCGCGTCGCTTTCCGGTCAAGTGGATGCGGCCGGTGCGCTTGACGGCGCGGCCGGTACGGCATCGGGCGCGGTGTCGAAAACCGTTTCGGCTGCAGCGGGCGTCGGCGCGAAGGCGAGCGGCGCGGTCGGTGTGGTGACCGGCGCGGCCGCCAATGCTGCGGGCCACGCGAACGTCGAAGCGGGTGCTGCGGTCGAGGCCGAAGCGAGCTCCGACAGCTGGTTTGACATTTTCTGAGGTCGCCTAGGCGACGGGCGGACCGCGAGGACTTGAGCGTCGCGCGGTCCACGGCGGCGGCGGCATCAGCCAAGGGATGCTGCCGCCGCCACTCTACAACTTGGCGGTTGAGGGACATGATGCGTAACACTTCAATGATTGTACTTGCGGCGGCGGTTTTGCTTCAGACGCCGGCTTGGGCGGAGGACGGGCGTTGGATTTTCTCCACCGGCGTCGACTATTCCACCGGCGACTACGGCGAGGCGGAAGACACGACGATCGTCACGGTGCCGCTTGCTGCGGGCTATGTGGCGGAGCGGTGGAGTGCGACCTTGACCGTGCCGCTCGTCAGCGTCGACGGTCCGGGGACGATCGTGCCCGGCGGCATCGGCGGCAGCGGTCCACTCGGCGGGTTGCTGGGCGGCGATGCGGCGAACAAGGTGCCGCCCGTGAATGGGGTGAGCGAGATTGGTCTCGGTGATGTGTCGCTCGAAGTTTCGGCGATCCCTTATGTCAGCGCCGGCGGCACGCAGTTTTCGATGACGGGCCGCGTGCGGGCGCCGACGGGCGATGCGGATCGCTCTCTTGGCACCGGCGAAGCGGCCGTTGCAGTCTCGGCAGGCGTGCGCGAACCGATCGCGGCGCGCTCGGCGGTCTACGGATCGGTCGGCTATGAGCAAGCGTTCGGCGGCGGCGGTAGCGGCGTGATCGCAGGTGTCGGCGCGGAGAGCTATGTGAGCGAACACACGTTGGCGGGCGTGACGCTCGAATTCGCGCAAGCGAGCTCAGAACTTCGTCGCGACGCCGCGCAAGCGGGCGCCTATGTGGGTTTCGACGTTTCGAAGGACACGCGCATCGTCGCCTACGGCGCCGCGGGCTTGAGCGAGACGAGCCCCGACGTGCAGGCGGGGCTCAGGCTGACGTTCGCGGGCAATTGAATCGGCGCCGGCTAGACCTCGACCTTCAACCCGTGCCGGCCGCCGACTTCGGCGAGTTTGCCGAGGTCGGGATGCACGGGGTCAATTTCGCGGGCGAAATCGGTGAACATGTGCGAGGCGCCCTCGCGCGAGGTCATCGAGATCATTTCGCCGCCGCCTTTGCAGAAGCGGAACCAATGCGTCGTGCCTGCCGGCAGATGCACCAGCGTGCCGGATGTTGCGGTCATCTTCTCATCGCCGATCCCAAAGTCGATCTCGCCCTTCACGACGTAGAAGGATTCGTCCCAGGGATGCGAATGCGGCGGGGGACCGGAGCCTTCTGGCCCTTGTTGAAGGAATACTTCGTAACCGCCGGTGCGCGACCCCGAGGCTAGGATCGTCAGGTGCTCGCCCACGATGTTGAGCGGACCGGCGTAGTCCTTCGGCGTAACGACAAACGGTTTCGGCGGCATGCGAGTGGTCCCTTTTTGCGCGGCGCGGACGCTAGCTAGCATAGGTGTGTAATGGCGGGAAGCCCGGCAGACGAGCGCTGTCGTGGGATTTTTCGGCGAAATTCAGAAGCCGCGAAACTGGCTATTGTAGACCGCGCGAATGTGGGCGAGGCGCCGGCTCAGCCGCGCGCCTTCGTCTGCGAGGTCAAGGTGCCGCGCTTCGTCGATTGCCTTTTGCAAATGAAGGCACGCGTCCTCGTATGAATCCTTCGACGAACTCAGAGGCGGCGTGTCGTACATGGCGCTGTAGGCCTGTTCTGCCAACTGCTCCAGGCGCGCTATTTCAGGCGCGCTTGGTGCGGCAACGCTCTTTGGCGCGGCGCGCTTGAACCACCAACGAAAGATGCTCATGTCGCAGCATAAGCGCCGCCCCTATGCACAGCAACGGATCCAAATATGTTGCGGGCCTAACTGAGTTCCGCTGCGGCGATCTCAGCGACGGCCATAGGCAATTCTGGGCTCTCTCCGTCTTCCAGCATCCATGACGCCGACAGTCCCGCATAAGCGAGTATCCATTTCAGCAAACGCGCGCGTTCGATGCCTGTGGCGCCGGAAACCACCGCGGCCTGCCGTTGCAATCGGCCTGGCGTCGTCGCGAGTGCCATGTCGGGATTGCAGAAAACGTTTGCGTAGTCGAAGGCGCGGTCGCCGATCAGTCCTTTGGGATCGATGGCGAGCCACCCTCGCGTCCGGTCGTACAAGATGTTGCCGTGATGAACGTCGCCATGAAGAACGACTTCCTCAGTCGGCCCAGTCAGCAGTTGTTGCGCGGCGCTGGACGCTGCCGCGAAGGCGCCGCCATGTCGCGCTGCGGCTTCAAGGCTGCGAAACCAATGCCGCAAAGGCACCAGGTTCCCCGGCCGCTGATGCCGTCGCGGCGTGTGCAAGCGCGCGATTGTTGCGCAGATAATGCTGCTGGCCTGGTCGTCGCCGCCACCGCGCGCCATCTCGATCAAGGAAGCGCCACCTATCGCACGTTCGAGAAGCAAGGCATCACCTTCGTGGGCCAGGACGCGGGCGGCGCCGTCACCGTCGTAGTAGGACATAACCTCTGCCCCGCGCCGCTCTTCTTCGATCAACGCGATCTTGAGCATTGCCGGCACCCCGTCTTTGCGCACCGGCAATAGTTTGCTGGTCGGCGTGCAAATCGGTTCGCCATCACGTGTCAGCTGCCATTCGGCGAGGTAGGGATCGAAGGTCACGCGCCATGCTATGCGCGCCAGCCGGTCTTCGCTATCGCTATCCTCGCTCCGTGAAACAGACGTGTTCGGGTGCGATGAGTCGCCGCGGACAATAAGTCGAATTGATTTTACTATGCGCGACAGCGTACAGTGCCGGCGTTTAGTTTTCGGCACCGGTTCCTTCGGAAACGCCGAGCGGAACGCTTATCGAACGGATTCGGAACGCCTGAAACCGCAGAAATCAGCCGCGCGAACGCATCGAACGGATTCGATTTTGCATTTTCGGATTTGCAAACGGATCGCAAACGCTTTGCACACGGATTCCAAACGGATGAAACCGCAGAAATCAGCCATGCAAACGCATCAAACGGATTCGATTTTCACTGAAATCGGCGTTCGCGGGTTATGGCGCGGCCGGTTTGTTGAAGCGCACGCGGCTCAATACCTTCGACTTTGCGGGGTCGATGACCAGGATTTCGTCGGCGGCGGCGCCTGTCACGCGCACGATCAGAAGGCCGTTCTCGATGCGGCTGTCGGCGATCGACTGGCCGGCCGCCAGGTCGAGGTTCAGCTCCGGCACGTCGCCCGGTTTGAACGAGGCCGTGGCCGTCTGTTCGGGCTCTTTGTTGAAGCTGCGTTTGACTGCGAAGCCGATCATGGCGGCCACGACCAGCAAAATTGCGATGCCGAGGCCGATCACCAGCATCCACAAGCCGCGGTTGGCGGGTGGCGGGGCTTCGGGTACGACATCGGCCATGACAACTTCCTCTGAGGCCGACCGTCGTACACTGACGATTGACGCCAGCCAAGCGGGCGACCGGTTGGACCGCGTGCTCGCGGCGGCTTGGCCCGATTTGTCGCGTTCGCGGCTGAAACAGTTAATCGAAGCCGGCGCGGTAACCACGGGCGAGCGCGTGCTCGACGATGCGTCGGCGAAGGTAAAGGTGGGGGCTTCGCTTCAGCTTCTGGTTCCTGCCGCGGTCGCCGTTGAGGTCGAGGGGCAAGCGATCCCGCTCAACATCGTGTTCGAAGATCAGCATCTGATCGTGATCGACAAGCAGGCGGGCTTGGTCGTGCATCCGGCGGCCGGCAATCGTGACGGTACGCTGGTCAACGCGCTGATCGCGCATTGCGGCGACAGTTTGCGGGGGATCGGCGGCGAGCTTCGTCCGGGCATCGTGCACCGGATCGATAAGGATACGACGGGCCTCATGGTCGCTGCGAAAACCGAGAAGGCGCACACCTCGCTCGGCAAACAGTTCGCGGCGCACGCGATCGAGCGCGTTTATAAGGCGCTGGTTTGGGGCGTGCCGCGCGAGCGCGCAGGGACGATCGACGCGCCGCTCGGGCGCTCGCCGTTGAACCGCCAGAAAATGGCGGTGCTTCGGATCGGCGGGAAGGAAGCGCGTACGCACTACAAGGTGCTCGAGACGTTCGGTTCGACGGCAGCACTTGTGGAATGCCGGCTGGAGACGGGGCGCACGCATCAGGTGCGGGTTCACATGGCGCATATCGGCCATCCGCTGATCGGCGATCCGGTCTATGGGCGGCCGCGTTCGGTGCCGGGATTGGAGCTCAGGTTGAAGCGCCAGGCGCTGCACGCGGCGGTTCTGGGCTTCCAACATCCAGCGACGCACAAAACTATGCGCTTCGAGAGTGTGTTGCCGGAAGATTTCACCGAAACTTATCTTGCGTTCAAAGGGTTAGCGGCGAAGGGTGGGGGGTCTTAAAATGGCCCCGTTCGATACATACATAGGTCCGCTCTTGCCCGGGCTTTTGCCGGGTATGTGGACGGGGATCGGCTTCGGGGCAAAGCGCACGGAGCCGAACGTTACTGCACAAGGGGTTGGATATGGCCGCTGGCTATCTGATGCTTTCGCCGGAAGGCGGGCTCTCTCGGTATTTGAGCGAGATTCGGAATTTTCCGATGCTCCAGCCGGAAGAGGAATACATGCTCGCCAAGCGCTGGCGCGAGCACGAGGATTCTGAAGCCGCGCACAAGCTGGTCACCAGCCATTTGCGCTTGGTCGCCAAGATCGCGATGGGCTATCGCGGCTATGGCTTGCCGGTGAACGAAATCGTCTCGGAAGGCAACGTGGGCCTCATGCAGGCCGTGAAGCGGTTCGAGCCCGACAAGGGTTTCCGCTTGGCGACGTACGCCATGTGGTGGATCCGTGCTTCGATCCAGGAATACATCCTGCGCTCGTGGAGCCTCGTCAAAATCGGCACGACGGCTGCGCAGAAGAAGCTGTTCTTCAATCTTCGGAAGGCGAAGAACTCGATCAAGGCGATCGAGGACGGCGATCTTCGTCCTGAGAACGTGAAGCTGATCGCGACGAAGCTTGGCGTCACGGAAGAAGAAGTGATTTCGATGAACCGCCGGTTGGCGGCGCCCGACAACTCGCTGAACGCGCCCTTGCGCGCGGACTCGGAAGGCGAGTGGCAGGATTTTCTCGTGGACGAGACGCCGAACCAGGAGACAATTCTCGCCAACCAGGAAGAGAAAGACGACCGCAGCGAGCTGCTCGCGGAAGGCATGAAGGCGTTGAACGAGCGCGAGCGGCATATCCTGACCGAGCGGCGCTTGAAGGACGAGCCCGCGACGCTCGAAGATCTGTCGAAAGAATACGACATCAGTCGCGAGCGGGTGCGCCAAATCGAGGTGCGTGCGTTCGACAAGCTGCAACGCGCGATCCGCGAGGCGGCGAAGGCGAAGCGCACCGGCGGCGGGCCGGCCGAACAGATGGCGTCGCTGCCCGCGCGTTAACTTGTCATTTCTGCGAATATGGTCATAATGAAATGACCATTTCGGAGTTTGACCATGACCGGACGTGACAAGACCGTTTCGGTGACCGAATTCAAGGCGAAATGCCTTGGGCTGATTGAGGGCGTCGATTCCAGAAAGATTCGGCGCGTGACGATTGTGAAGCGCGGGCGTCAAGTTGCCGAACTCGTTCCGGTCCCGCGCAAGGGGGCGAAACGAAAGCCGTTCGCGCACGGTTTTCTCAAGGGCTCGGTCGTCATGCGGGAAGATGTGGATTTGACCAAACCGATTTTCGACGGCCAGATTGACGCGGTAAAGGGCATCCTGCATCGCTGACACATGCGACTTCTGCTCGACACCTGTGCCGTCATCTATCGTGCCGAAGGCACCGGCATGACAGATGCGGCGAGCGCAGCAATCAACAAGGCCGCTGCCGCGGGTTCGTTGTTCATTTCGCCGGTGTCGGCGTGGGAGATTGCGTTGCTGGCACGGCCACGCGGTTCGCGGGCTGCGAAGATGCAGTTCCTGCCCAGCGCGCTGGCGTTTGTCGAGCGCGTGTTTGGCGAGGCTGGTGTCGAGGTCGCACCATTGACACCGGAGATTGCGTTCGAGTCATGCTATTTGCCCGGGGACTATCATCAGGATCCAGCCGACAGGTTTCTGCTGGCGACCGCTCGCGCGCTCAACGTTCCGATCGTGACTCGCGATGCGGACATGGCGGTCTATGCGAAGGCCGGCCATATGAAGTTGATTTGGTGTTAAGCGGCGAACGGGTCTTTGACGAGGATCGTGTCTTCGCGTTCGGGGCTGGTTGAGAGGACTGCGACGGGCGCGCCGATCAGTTCTTCGACGCGGCGGACGTATTTGATCGCGGCGGCGGGGAGTTGGGCCCAGCTTCTGGCGCCGGCGGTGGAGTCGCTCCAGCCCTCCATCGTCTCATAGACGGGCTTGCAGCGGGCTTGGGCGTTTGCTGCGGCGGGCAGATGGTCGATGCGCTTGCCGTCGAGATCGTAGGCGACGGCGACCTTGATCTCCTTCAAGCCGTCGAGGACGTCGAGCTTCGTGAAGGCGATGCCGTCGATGCCGCCGGTGATGACGGTCTGGCGCACCAGTACGGCGTCGAACCAGCCGCAGCGGCGCTTCCTGCCCGTGACGGTGCCGAACTCGTGGCCGCGTTCGCCGAGGCGGGCGCCGATCTCGTCGGTCAGTTCGGCGGGGAAGGGGCCTTCGCCGACGCGGGTCGTGTAGGCCTTGGCGATGCCCAGCACGTAGCCGATCGCGCGGGGGCCGATGCCGCAACCGGCGGCGGCTTGGCCGGCCACCGTGTTCGAGGAGGTGACGTACGGATACGTGCCGTGGTCGACGTCGAGCAGTGCGCCTTGGGCTCCTTCGAAGAGGATGCGGTCGCCGCGGATGCGGGACTCGTGCAGGTGCTTCCAAACGGGCGCGAGGAACGGGACGATCTTGGGCGCGATCTCCTTCAGCTTGGCGACGAGTTCGTTCGCGTCGACTTCGCTGTGGCCCAGGCCTCTACGGAGCGCGTTGTGGTGTGCGAGGAGGTTTTCGACTTTGGCTTTCAGGGTTGCTGGATCGGCGAGGTCGATGGCGCGCAGTGCGCGGCGGCCGACTTTGTCTTCGTAAGCGGGGCCGATGCCGCGTTTTGTGGTGCCGATTATCGTGCCGGAATTCGACGTCTCGCGGATGGTGTCCAGTTCGCCGTGGAGCGGCAAGATCAGCGGCGCGTTTTCGGCGACCATGAGGTTCGTCTTGTCGATGGTGAGGCCTTGGCCGCGCATGCGCTCGATCTCGGCGATCAAGGCCCAGGGGTCGACGACGACGCCGTTGCCGATGACGGAGCGCTTGTTCTGGCGCGCGATGCCGGAGGGGAGCAGCGAGAACTTGTACGTCTTGCCGTCGATGACGAGCGTGTGGCCCGCGTTGTGGCCGCCTTGGAAGCGCACGACGACGTCCGCGCGCTCCGAAAGCCAGTCGACGATCTTGCCTTTGCCTTCGTCGCCCCACTGGGCGCCGATCACCGCAACGCCTGCCATCAGAACACCAGCGCTTTGGCTTGTTTCACGACCGGGATTTTACGCAGTTCGGCGAGCACGTCTTCCGGCACGGCGCCGTCGACTTCGATGAGTGCGATCGCGTCGCCGCCTGCGGCCGTGCGGCCGAGATTGAAGGAGGCGATGTTGACCTTCGCGTCGCCGAGCAAAGTGCCGAGTTTGCCTATGAAGCCCGGTTTGTCTTCGTTCGTGACGTAGAGCATGTGGGGCGTGAAGTGCGATTCCATGTCGATGCCCTTCACCTGGATGAGGCGCGGCACGCCGTTCGAGAAGACCGTGCCGGCGACGTCGCGGGTTTGACGTTCGGTCATGACTTTGAGCATCATATAGCCTTCGTAGGCACCGTGCTGCGTCCGGCGGACCTCGGAGACCTGAATGCCACGCTCCTTCGCCACGATCGGTGCGTTGACCATGTTGACGTCGGAGAGCGCCGGTTTGAGCAGGCCCGCGAGTGCTGCTTGGCTGAGCGCGCGCGTATTCAGTTCGGCGGCGTGGCCTTCGAACACGAGTTCGACGGACTTGATCGCGGTTTCGGTGAGTTGGCCGGCAAACGCGCCGAGACGTTCGGCGAGTTGGATCCACGGCTTCATCGTTGCCGCTTGATCGGATGTGATCGAGGGCATGTTGATCGCGTTCGTGATCGCGCCGGTGAGCAGGTAATCCGACATCTGTTCGGCGACTTGCAGGGCGACGTTTTCCTGCGCCTCGGACGTGGACGCTCCGAGGTGGGGCGTGACCACGACTTTGTCGGAGCCGAACAGCAGGTTTTCTTTCGCGGGCTCGGTCTCGAAGACGTCGAGTGCCGCGCCTGCGACGTGACCGCTGGCCAGCGCCTCGTTCAACGCCTTCTCGTCGATCAGGCCGCCGCGGGCGCAGTTGATGATGCGCACGCCTTTCTTCGCTTTGGCGAGCGACTTGGCGTCGAGGATGTTGCGAGTCTTGTCGGTCAAGGGCGTGTGCAGCGTGATGAAGTCGGCGCGGTGCAACAGATCGTCGAGGTCGACCTTGTCGACGCCGAGGTCGGCGGCGCGTTCGGGGCTCAGGTACGGGTCGAAGGCCGCGACCTTCATGCGCAGACCCTTCGCGCGTTCGGCGACGATCGAGCCGATGTTGCCGCAGCCGATGATTCCCAAGGTCTTGCCCGTGAGCTCGACGCCCATGAAGCGGTTCTTTTCCCACTTGCCCGCGTGGGTCGAGGCGTTCGCGGCTGGGATTTCGCGGGCGAGCGCGAACATCAGCGCGATCGCGTGTTCGGCGGTCGTGATCGAGTTGCCGTGCGGCGTGTTCATGACGATGACACCGCGCGCTGTCGCGGCGTTGATGTCGACGTTGTCGACACCGATGCCGGCGCGGCCGATGACTTTCAAATGCGTCGCGGCGCTGAGCAAGTCGGCGGTGACTTTCGTCGCGGAGCGAATCGCCAAGCCGTCATAGCGGCCGATGATGGTTTTCAATTCTTCTTTCGAGAGGCCGGGCTTCACGTCGACGTCGACGCCGCGGTCTTTGAAGATTTGCACGGCGGCGGGGGAGAGCTGGTCGGAGATCAGGACTTTGGGCATGGGGAATCTCGGGATCGAAGAATGGAAAGAGGGGAAGGAAGAGCGGGCGGGACGCCCGCGCTCCCAGACTACGTCTTGACCTGCGACCAGGCCCAATCGAGCCAGGGGGTGAGGGCTTTGAGGTCGGCGCTTTCGACCGTCGCGCCGCACCAGATGCGCAGACCCGGTGGGGCGTCGCGATAGGCTGCGATGTCGAAGGCGACGCCTTCCTTGTCGAGCAGGTCGGCGATTTTTTTCGCGGCGGCCGCTTGGCCGTCGGCATCTTTCGCCGTGAACCATGGATCGACGATTTTCAGGCACACGGATGTGTTCGAGCGCGTCTTCGGGTCCATCGCCAGGAAGTCGGCCCAGCCTGATGCTTTCGTCCAGCGGTCGATGACGTGCAGGTTTTCGTCTGCGCGCGCCATCAGACCCTTCAGGCCGCCGACGCTTTCGGCCCAGCTGAGGGCGTCGAGATAATCTTCGACGCAAAGCATCGAGGGCGTGTTGATCGTCTCGCCCTTGAAGATGCCTTCGTTCAGCTTGCCGTCTTTCGTCATGCGGAAGATTTTCGGCATCGGCCAGGCCGGCTTGTGGCTTTCGAGGCGCGCGACGGCCTTGGGCGACAAGATCAGCATGCCGTGCGCGGCTTCACCGCCCAGCACTTTCTGCCAAGAGAACGTCGTCACATCGAGCTTGGCCCATGGCAGGTCTTGCGCGAACGCGGCGGAGGTCGCGTCGCAGAACGTCAAACCTTCGCGGCTGTCCGAAATCCAATCGCCGTCCGGGCTGCGCACACCGGAGGTCGTGCCGTTCCA
>JANNEL010000529.1:0-7337 GCA_031378595.1 Alphaproteobacteria bacterium | reverse complement strand
GCCGTGTGGTAGGCGAGCAGCTGCACCGGGATCGAGTAGAGCAGCGGCGCCACGAACGGATCGACGGCCGGCACTTCGATGCGTGCCCAAACCTTGTCGCCTGCAAGTTCCAACCCGCGCTTGTCGGAGATCAGCACCACTCTAGCCTTCCGCGCCATCGTCTCCTGCATATTCGAAATCGTCTTTTCGAACAGCGCGTCGTGCGGGGCGAGCACCACGACCGGCACATCCTCGTCGATCAGCGCAATCGGCCCGTGCTTCAACTCCCCGGCCGCATAGCCTTCGGCGTGGATGTAGGAAATTTCTTTCAGCTTCAACGCACCTTCGAGCGCGATCGGGTAAGCGAGCCCGCGCCCGAGATAGAGCACGTCCCGCGCCTTGGCCAGTTCGTGCGCCAAACCTTGATAGACGGCATCCTGTGCCAGCAGCGTCAGCATGTGACGCGGCACTTCCATAAGCGCGCGCGTCAACCGTGCCTCGTCGCTGGCAGTTAACGCGCCGCGTGCACGTCCGGCCGCAATCGCCAACGCGGCCAACACCGCGAGCTGACACGTGAACGCCTTGGTTGAGGCGACACCGAGCTCCGGCCCCGCATGCGTCGGGAACACGATTTCGGATTCCCGCGCGATCGAACTCATCGGCACGTTGACGATCGAGGCAATGTGCTGCCCCTGATCTCTGCAGTATCGAAGCGCGGCCAGCGTGTCCGCCGTCTCGCCCGACTGAGATACGAACAGCGCCAAGCCGCCGCGCGGCATTGGTGCTTCGCGATAGCGGAACTCCGACGCAACATCGATCTCGACCGACATCCGCGCCAGCTTTTCGAACCAATATTTGCCAACAAGCGTCGCGTACGACGCCGTTCCGCAGGCAACCATGGTGAGCTTCGGCAACGTCGCGAAATCGAACGGCATCTTCGGCAAAGCTACGGCCTGCGCCACCAAATTGATGACGCTGTGCAGCGTGTGTCCGACGACCTCCGGCTGCTCGAATATCTCCTTCGCCATGAAGTGCCGGTGCAAGCCCTTGTCGACCAGACTGGCCGACACCGTCGTCGTCTGCACCTCGCGATTCACCGGCCGCTCGTTCGCGTCGTAGATCGCGACGCCATCCGCGCGCACGACCGCCAGATCGCCGTCTTCCAAATATGCGATCTTGTTCGTCAGCGGTGCGAGCGCGAAAGCGTCGGACCCCAGATACATCTCCTTGTCGCCAAACCCGACCGCAAGCGGCGGCCCGCTCCGTGCGCCGATCACTAAACCCTCGTGACCCTTAAAGATGATGCCGAGCGCGAACGCACCGCGCAGCCGGCGGATCGCCGTCGCCGCAGCCTTCGTGGGCTCCATGCCTTGATTCAGGTACTCGGTGATCAAGTGCACCGACACTTCCGTGTCGGTCTCCGTGTGGAACTTATGACCCTTCGCCTCCAGCTCTTCACGCAGCTCGCGGAAATTCTCGATAATGCCATTGTGCACGACGGCAACGCGATCCGAGGCGTGCGGATGAGCGTTCGTTTCATTGGGTACGCCATGCGTCGCCCAGCGCGTATGCCCGATCCCCGTGGAACCAGGCAACGGTTTCTCATGCAAGACCTTGTCCAGGCCGGAGAGCTTGCCCGGCGCACGCCGCCGTTCGATCTGCCCGTTCACCAGCGTCGCGATGCCGGCGGAGTCGTAGCCGCGATACTCAAGCCGCTTCAGCGACTCCAAAATGACCGGCGCAGCATCTGGCTTGCCGACGATGCCAACGATCCCGCACATGACCCCTACTCCTTCTTCGCCTTGGCCGCTTTTTCGGCTTTCTTCGTCGCCCGGAACTTCGCAGCCCAACCAGAGATTTGCCGTTGATCGGAGCGCTCGACGGCCAGCGCATCGTTCTCGACATCTTTCGTGATCACGCTGCCCGCGCCGACATTGGCGCCGGCGCCGACCTTCACCGGCGCTACAAGCGCCGTGTTCGAGCCGATGAACGCATCCGCGCCGATCTCGGTGACGTGCTTGTCAAAGCCGTCGTAGTTACACGTGATCGTTCCCGCACCAATATTCGCGCGCGCGCCAACGTGGGCATCGCCGATATAGGAAAGGTGGTTCGCCTTCGCGCCGTCTTCGATCACCGACTTCTTCACTTCGACGAAGTTGCCGATGTGAACGTCGCGGCCGATCTGCGCACCTGGCCGCAGCCGTGCATAGGGTCCGACAATCGCCCGCTCGCCGATAGAGCAGTCTTCGAAGTGGCAAAACGCATTAATGCGCACATTGTTCGCGACGGTGACCTTTGGCCCAAAGAACACGGTCGGACCAATTGTAACGTCACTGCCGATCTTCGTGTCATGGCTAAGCCATACGGTCTCAGGATCGGTCATCGTCGCACCGCCCAGCATTGCGCGCTCGCGCAAGCGTCGCTGCATGATCCGCTCGACTTGCGCAAGCTCCATGCGCGAATTGATGCCAAGCACATCTTCCGCCGGCACCTCGACCGCAACGCAGCGCAAATTCCGCCGACGCGCACCGGTGACAATATCCGTCAGATAAAACTCGCGCTGTGCGTTCTCGTTCTTGAGTTCGCCGAGCAACGTACGCAACAGCGCCGCATCGAGCGTAAAGCCGCCCGCGTTGCAAAAGACGATCCGCTTCTGCTCAGCCGTCGCGTCGCGCGCTTCGACGATGCGGTCGAGATCCCCGTTCGCAAGTTGCACCAATCGCCCGTAAGGCGAGGAGTCTTCCGGCTTGAATCCCATGAGCGCAAGATCGGCACCTGCAGCCCGTGCTGCGAACAACGTCTCAAGCGTCGCGACCGTAAGCAATGGGTTGTCGCCGTAGAGTACGCTCATATCGCCCGTGAACCCCGCAAGCGCGCCAAGCGCACTCCGCGCGGCATCACCGGTGCCTCGCTGCGCCGTTTGCACCGCAATTTCCGCACCGAACCTACGCGCGAAAGCGGCAACGTCGTCTTGATCGGGCCCGACCACGACCACGAGTTTGCCGATGCCGATCGACTTCAACGCGCCTAGAATGTGACCGAGGATCGCAAGACCCGCGACCTCGTGCAGGACCTTCGGGCGAGCAGACTTCATGCGCGTGCCCTTGCCGGCGGCGAGAATGACCGCGGCGAGTTGGTCGCGATGCGAGGGAGTGTTCAAATCAAACCATCACAGAATCGAGGAATTGCGAGGGTAGTCGGGTCGGTGGACGCTTACATGGGGGCCGAATGCGGCGAAATAAAATTATTGTTTCGCTTTCTTGCCGGGCTATGCGAGATGCCCGCATCTAAGCCATTGAGAGCATTAACACCTTGGTGCCATTCCCCGAAACGATCATATTCGACCTCGACGGCACGCTTGTCGACACGGCGCCGGACCTGACCGCGGCCTTGAACGCCGTTATGCGCAGCAAAGGCCGGTCCGAGGTCCCTCTCGACGATGTGCGCCACATGGTCGGTCGCGGCGCAAGGTACCTGATCGAGCGCGCTATGGAGGCGACGGGCGAGCCCGCAAGCGCCGACGCAATCACGGATCTCATGAAGCATTTTCTCGTGCACTACGAGGCCAACATCGCCGTCCACAGCCGCCCGTTCGAGCATGCCGAAATGGTCGTCAGACGCCTCGCTGAACGCGGCCACAAGCTCGGCATCTGCACGAACAAACCCGAAGCGCTGTCGCTCAAATTGATGAACGAACTGAAGCTTCGTGCATTGTTCCCGGTGATTTTGGGCGCCGACAGCCGCCCCTACCGCAAGCCCGATCCACGCCACTTGCTCGACACGATCTCAGCGCTGCGCGGCAACCCGGCCAACGCCGTGCTAGTCGGCGACAGCGAGACCGATGTGAAGACGGCCCGTGCCGCAAATGTGCCTGTGGTGGTCGTCGCCTTCGGCTACACGGAGATTCCCCCACGCGATTTAGGTGCCGATGCCGTGATCGATCATTTCGGCGCGTTAGAACAAGCACTTAAGAGCCTGGTCCGCGCTTGACTTGACGGAGGGTGCGCCCCTATAGGCTTTGCCCACCAGAAATGGGTGCGTAGCTCAGCGGGAGAGCATTCCCTTCACACGGGAGAGGTCGCAAGTTCAATCCTTGCCGCGCCCACCATTCTACACTGCCCCTCTGGCGAAGCGCGTCTGCGCCACCCACATCAGCACATCTAGGTTGACGCGCGCCCGATGGAATTTCTTCTAGACCCGCAAGTCTGGTTTGCCTTTGTCACGTTGACCGCGCTCGAGATCGTGCTCGGCGTCGACAACATCGTCTTCATTGCAATTTTGGCGGGGCGCCTGCCGAAGGAAGATCGCGCCGCCGCGCGCCAAATCGGACTGTCCGTCGCGCTTGCAACACGGCTCGCCTTGCTGGCGACGCTGTTTTATCTCTCCCATCTCGAGGGCAAGATCGGCGTCAGCCTATTCGGTCACGAACTCACCTGGCGTGACGTGGTGCTGGGTCTCGGCGGCCTCTTCCTGATCTGGAAAGCGATTGTCGAGATGAACGAAGCCGTTCGCCCGCACAAGTCGCAGCGCAAGGAATCGAAATCCAAGCGACCACGCGCCGCCTTCACCTGGATCATCATTCAGATCGCGATTATCGACATCGTCTTCTCGATCGATTCCGTCATCACCGCCGTCGGCATCGCCCAGAACATTGAAGTCATGGCCGTGGCCATCATCATTGCCGTCTTCGTGATGATGGTCGCGATCAACCCGATTTCGCACTTCATCGACAAGCACAAAGAGATCAAGATCGTTGCCTTGAGCTTCCTGCTTCTCGTCGGCTTCATCCTGCTCGCCGAAGCGCTCGGCACGCCGGTTCCGAAGGGTTATCTCTACTTTGCACTCGGCTTTGCGGCCTTGGTGCAGGTGTTGATCCTGTGGGCCAACTCCAGCGAAACGCAGATGGAAACGCTCGCTGCCGACCACCCCGACGCACAGGACGACGTCTAGCGATCAGCGCGAAACCGGTTTAGACAGACGCTGTCACGCAAGGGCAGCGCAATGTTGCACGACCGGCGCATCCTCGACCTATTCGGCATCGAACACCCCATCATCCAAGCCCCGATGGCCGGCGCCCAAGACTCGGCGATGGCAATCGCGGTCAGCAACGCGGGCGGGCTGGGCTCGCTGCCTTGCGCGCTGCTCTCGCACGAACAAATCCGCCGCGAAGTGCAAACAATTCGTCAGCAGACGGACAAGCCGTTCAACCTGAACTTCTTCTGCCACACGCCCCCGCCGGACGATCCGGACGCTGAGACACGTTGGATTGCCCGCTTGGCGTCCTATCGGCAAGAACTCGGCATAAGCGAACCCACGGTGAAAGCAGGCCGCGCGCCGTTCGACGACGCAGCTTGCGCTCTGATCGAAGAGTTCCGGCCGTCAGTCGTAAGCTTCCATTTCGGCCTGCCCGAACCGGCGCTCCTCGATCGCGTGAAGCGCACCGGCACACGCGTCATCTCATCCGCCACAACGGTCGCAGAGGCACGCTGGCTTGAAGCGCGCAGTGTCGACGCCATCGTCGCGCAAGGCATCGAGGCAGGCGGCCATCGCGGCATGTTTCTTGAAACAAGTATCGCCTCGCAGGTCGGAACATTCGCGCTGGTCCCACAGATCGTAGACGCCGTGCGCGTGCCGGTCATCGCCGCTGGCGGGATCGGCGACGCGCGTGGCATCGCTGCCGCGTTCGCACTCGGTGCCGCCGCCGTGCAGATCGGCACGGCGTATCTCCTGTGCCCGGAATCGACAATCTCGCCGCTCTACCGCGCCGCTCTAAAGAAAGCCGAAGGACACGACACCGTCCTAACCAACGTCTTTACCGGTCGTCCCGCGCGCGCGATCGTGAACCGCATCGTCCGCGAAGTTGGACCGATGAGCGCCGATGCGCCCACATTCCCGACGGCAACGAATGCCACCCTTCCACTGCGTATTGGGGCGGAGGCGGTCGGCTCCGCCGACTTCACGTCACTGTGGTCGGGCCAAGCGCCACAATTCGCCTCCGAGCGTCCGGCAGCCGAAGTCACAAAGGCTCTCGCCCGCGGCTGATTATTGTTGTGCGCAGGTCCCCGTCTCGGCATCGCGCCCATCGACGAACGCTTCGATGGCATTCCACGTCCGCTCGCCCTTCAGGTCGCGCAGCAGCATGTGGAACCCATCGCCATAGCAGACGACCTTCTTCGTACCCGGCATCGCCGCCGCCGCATCCGAGATCGGCTTCGATGGCACGACTTCGTCACCGTTCGCGTAGAGCACCATTGTTGGCAAGCGCACGCCGGGCGCCGCCCGCCATGCGGCCTCCATCAGGTCGGTCAACCCGTAGACTGCATCAACGCGCGTCGCTTTGATCACGTAGGGATCGCGGCCGAGCGCGATCAGCATCTCTTCGTTGTCGGATGGCTTCACGCTTAGGCCGCGGCCCGTCAATCGGCTGCCAGGCGCGATCTGCATCATGGCCCACAAAGCCGAGCGCTTGACGATGTCGAGATTCGACCAACCCCAGAGCGCCGGCGACACGAGCACAAGCCCGTCGGCGACCGGCTCCGCGCGTCCCGCCGCAGCAACCATCGCAACCGCACCACCCATGCTCTCGCCGAGCAAATACACACGCACCCCCGGATGCCGCGCGCGCACGAGCGCAACGAACGTGCGCGCATCCTCAGCCATCACCTCATGCCCCGGCCAGCGCCCGTTGCCTTCCGTGCGCCCAAAGCCGCGCTGATCGTAAGCATAGGTCGTGATGCCGCGCGTCTCCCAATACTTCGCAGCAGGGTCGATGAAGTGCCCATAGTCGTTCATGCCATGGAGCGCCACGATCACGACGCGCGGGCTTTCCGCCTGCCATTGGCTCAAGCCCAGCACACAGCCATCGCCCGCACGCCAATGCCCTTCGTCGACGAACGCGGGCGTCGCAGGCCCCGGCCCCGGCGGCAACCGCTCGGCAACGCACCCGGTCAAGAACACGGCCAACACAAGAACCAACCCACGCATCATGCCCGCAGGATACGCGAAACCCGTCGCTTGAGGTGTGGCAGAAGCTCCTCGTCGAACCACGGATTTTTCTTAACCCACGCGTTGTTACGCCACGAAGGATGCGGCAGCGGCATCAACGCCGGGCCGTAGGAGCGCCACGCCTTCACGGTATCGGTCAGCGTGGCCTTGCGCCGGTCTCCCAAATGCCAGGCCTGCGAATAGAGTCCGACCAGCAACGTAAGTTCGACGTTCTTCAGCCCTGCAAACACCTTGTCCCGCCAAGCCGGCGCGCACTCCTTACGGGGCGGCAGGTCGCCGCCCTTTGCGTCGAGCCCCGGAAAGCAAAACCCCATTGGCACGATCGCGATCCGCGTGTCGTCGTAGAATGTGTC
>JANNEL010000395.1:0-2724 GCA_031378595.1 Alphaproteobacteria bacterium | reverse complement strand
TAGGCGCGGGCTTGCGGCAGGATCTTTTGCCGCGACGCCAGTGCGGTATCGACCGCGTTCGTCAACTCCGATAACTGGAACGGTTTCTTCAGCGTCATATTGGCGCCGAACTGCCCGGCGATGTGAAGCACGTCGATGTTGGTCGTATGGCTCAAACTGAGCCCGCCCGAGATAGCAACGATTCCCACATCGGGACGCGCGCGGCGAATTATCTTGATCGTCTCGACGCCTTCTTGTTCCGGCATCACGATGTCGCAGACCACGACATCGAACTCGGAGGCGGCAAACATGCGGCAGCCCGCAAGACCGTCGAGCGCGAACGCAACCTCATGTCCCCGCTGTTTCAAAGCGTGAACCATGAGCTTGATGAAAAGCTCGTCGTCGTCGATGATGAGAACACGCGCCATGGCCGCCCGCTGTGTTTTTGTTTGGCTCCTTGGTGTCTCACATTCACGTTGAGGTTGCGTAAAGTTTTGAGGGCGGGAAGGGTTATTCGCCTTTAACCTCTGCAAACAGTATGTTGCCGCCCGCGCGCGCCGTTCATACCGTAGCAACACTTAACGAGGCCGCAGATGGACTATGCCGGGTATCTAAAGGTCAGCCAGCTCCTTTCCCTTCAGGATTTGGAAAGCGCCAAACGCGGCGCGCCCGCACACGACGAGATGCTGTTCATCGTCATCCACCAGACCTACGAGCTCTGGTTCAAGCAGATGCTGTTCGAACTCGACCTGATCCAGCGCATCTTCGGCGGCAGTACGGTCGACGACGCCGACCTTGGCCGCGCCGTCCACGCGGCGGAACGTGTCGTCAAGATCGAGCAGTTGCTGGTCGCTCAGATCGACATCCTCGAAACGATGACGCCGATGGATTTTCTCGAATTCCGCGACCTACTGATCCCGGCCTCTGGGTTTCAGAGTGAGCAATTCCGTTTACTGGAGACGCGAATGGGTCTGCGTCGCGAGGCGAGGCTTGCCTTCAACGATAAGAGCTTCGACGCAAGCTTGAGCAAAGAAGTGCAGGCAAATCTGGCCGCCGCCGAAGTGGCCCCCTCGTTGCGCGATCAGATCGACGCGTGGTTGTCGCGCACGCCGTTCGTCGATACCGCCGGCTTCCATTTTAGAGAGGCCTACGGAAAGGCGCTCGACGCCATGCTCACACACGACATGGACCAAATCCGTGCCCACCCTCACCTCACGCAGGCCGAAAAGGACATCCAACTCGCCTCGCTGCAAAAGTCGCGGGCCATGTTCGACGGCTTGCTCGACGACAGCCGCTACGCCGAACTCCGCGCGCAAGGAGCTTGGACACTGTCCCGCCGCGCGCTCCAGGCCGCGCTCTTCCTGTTCCTCTACCGCGACGAGCCCGCTGCAAACGGGGGTTTCCGCATGCTGAAAGCGTTGATGGATATGGACGAAACGCTGGCACTTTGGCGTATGCGCCACGCGCTGATGGTCTCGCGCATGTTGGGCCGCAAGGTCGGCACCGGAGGCTCGGCAGGTTACGACTATCTGCGCGCGACCGCCGAGAAGCACCGCGCCTACAACGACCTGTTTGCGATCGCGACGTTCTTGATCCCGCGCTCGTCGCTGCCACCCTTGCCCGACGAAGTGCGCAAGCTCATGCGCTACCGTTACGAAAGATGAACCTAAAGCCCCACTTCTCCCGCGCGATAGGCCGCGAAGGCGCGCCGCTGCATTTCGCGGCGCACAGTCACCATCCCTGGCCGGATGTGACGCTGGAGGCGCAGCAAGCCTACTGGCACGACGCGGCCACGCTGCTCGACCGAAAATGGGAGAAGATCTTCGCTGAAGTTCTGCCGAAGGCCCAACGCCACATCGCGCGCCACCTGGGTTTGCCGGATCCAAGGACCATCGTTTTCGCGCCGAACACGCACGCTCTGTTGCTGCGCCTACTTTCCGCAATACGTGGCTTGCCGAAGCACAACGTGCTCGCCACCGACAGCGAGTTCCATTCCTTCACACGCCAAACGAGCCGCCTTGCTGAGGATGAACTTGTCAATCTCGTGCGCGTACCGGTCGAGCCGTTCCCTTCATTCAAGCGGCGCTTCCTCGAAGCCTTGGCCGAACGCGACGACTGGGATGTCGTTTGGCTAAGCCACGTCTTCTTCAATTCTGGCTTCGTGCTGAGCGCGGACGACATCGCCGAAATTGTCGCCGCCGTCCCCGACCGGGAAACCTTCGTAGCCCTCGACGGCTATCACGCCTTCATGGCGCTGCCCGTCGATCTGAGTTCGATCGCGGCGCGGGTGTTCTACATCGCCGGTGGCTACAAATACACCATGGCCGGCGAGGGCGTTTGTTTCATGCACTGCCCGCAAGGCTACGGCGAGCGCCCTCGCGACACTGGCTGGTATGCAGAGTTCGGCGCGCTTGAAAGCACCCGCGATGACATCGTCGCCTACGGTACGGATGCAAGCCGTTTTGCCGGCGCAACGTTCGATCCCTCGGGTCTCTACCGCTTGAACGCCGTGATGGATTGGCTAGACAGCGCGGGCCTCGACGTCGCGGCAATGCACGACCATTGTTTGGCGCTGCAAAGACGATTCCTCGACGCCATCGCCGCGACCAAAACCAATCTTCAGCCCATCAACCTCGTGATCGCCGACGAGAAGCGGCGCGGCCGCTTCCTGACATTCCGCACGAGCGAGGCCCCGCGCCTCGATCGCGCGTTGGCGAACCGCAACATCGTCGTCGACCATCGCGG
>JANNEL010000523.1:0-2116 GCA_031378595.1 Alphaproteobacteria bacterium | reverse complement strand
AACCCGAGCTACCCTGCAGCCGTGGTTGCCGGCAACGTCGAGACCAGCCAAGCCGTCACAGATGCGCTCTTCGGTGCATTGGGCGTGATGGCCGCAAGCCAAGGCACCATGAACAACTTCACCTTCGGCAACGCGCGTCATCAGTATTACGAAACGATCTGCGGCGGCGCGGGCGCGGGCCCCACATTCGACGGCGCGAGCGCGGTTCACACGCACATGACGAACTCGCGCCTGACGGACCCGGAAGTTCTGGAGTGGCGCTACCCCGTTCTCGTGCGCCGCTTTGAGGTCCGCGAAGGCTCAGGTGGCGAAGGCGCGCACAAGGGCGGCGACGGTGCCGTGCGCGAGATCGAATTCTTAGAAGCGATGGAAGCAGGCATCCTCTCGACCCGCAGGCGCGTTGCGCCTTTCGGTATCAACGGCGGCTCGAACGCAAAGACCGGCCGCAATGCGATCAAGCGCAAATACGGCAAGGTGCAAGAACTGCCGGGTTGCGCGGTCAGCGCCGTCGAACCCGGCGATGTTTTTGTGATTGAAACCCCGGGCGGAGGGGGGTACGGCAGTACGCGAAAAGAACAAGGCTCGGAATGAACGTCGATCTCTTCGTCGGCACGTTGACACGCTACTACTCGGCCGATTGGCAGAATGCGAGAACGCGCGCCGGCGAAGCCTCGCCCTTCGGCTCGAAGAAAAGCCGCACGTCGGTGACCGATCCCGTCGAGCTGCAAGGCGTCATCGCAGGCTGGCTTGAGGAAGCGACCTACAAACTCAAACCGCATCTGAAAGAACCGCTGACGTGGAAGGAAGGCATGTTGCCGCCTCACTTCATCGGTGAGATGGGTGTTGCCGGTTATGGTGGCGCAATCCTGCTCGCGGCCTACACGAACCACGCGCACCTTCCGCGGCCCGCGACCTACATGAAGACCTGGGACCGCGATCCCGCCTTCGAAGCAGCCATGAAGCCCAGCGAGAAGAAGGACGCGCTCTGGGAAATCATCAATTGCGGCGTCTGGTTTCCGGTGAACTTCCAGTTCGGCATCGGCATGAAGGACCCCGCAGGCCAGCCGATCAAAGCAGGTTCGATCGACCTGCTCTGGCGCGGCCTCGAATACCTGAACGACACGAACTGGGGCGCAACGCCGCAAGACATCGCGACCTGGCGCACGCGCCCACTCGTCGAAACCGACACCTTCGACACGCAGGCCAAATTCGGCTTCGCGACGTTCTACGAAATGTGCCGGATTGCCCGCGAAAACCGGCTACCGATGAAGCTGCACTACTGACCTGACAGCGGACCTGCCACAGTCGCGATGCCGAAGTGCAACATAGGGCGCAAGAAGCGCCTAGGCCCACGGTTAGACCGGCACGTCTAAGGCTGCACGCGCATCAGCTCTTAACCACGACGCTCCGAAAATGTTGTTACGATTCAAAGTGTTACGGTGCGCTCTCGGCGAATTTGTTGCAGCGCCGTATCGAATCCTGTTGGGCCCTGCGACAAATCGTGGCACAATGAAGTCACCCTGATGGAAAGGAGGGCTTCTCTCGATGGCTGAGCAGCTGAGTCTTATTACAACCGGGGTCGTGTTCGCGTTTCTTGGGGCCATAGTAATCGGGCTCCTATAGACCGCGACAGCGATGGGGAAATTCGAAGGGTCGGCGGTGATCACCACCCCGGCCCTTCTGCTTGTCGCGGAGGTTGGATCCAGCCGACCGCGGATTAAACGTCAAATCCGTGAACGTTACGCCGCCGCAGCTTTGCCAGGCACGTAAGCCAGGATCGGCGACAGCCACCGCTCGGCTTCGGCAAGCGTCATGCCCTTGCGCTTCGCATAGTCCTCGACCTGATCGCGATCTATCCGGCCGACGCCGAAATAGACCGCGTCCGGGTGCGGGAAATAGAGACCGCTCACCGACGATCCCGGCATCATCGCAAAGCTCTCCGTCAACTCCATGCTGGCGTTCGTGCCCGCGTCGAGCACCTGAAACAGCGTCGCCTTCTCCGTGTGATCGGGTTGCGCAGGATAGCCGGGTGCCGGCCGGATGCCGCGATACTTCTCGCCGATCAGATCTTCGTTGCTCAAGTTTTCGCCGCGCGCGTAACCCAAAGCTCGCGCCG
>JANNEL010000123.1:0-4835 GCA_031378595.1 Alphaproteobacteria bacterium | reverse complement strand
CAAGCGCGAGCAAGCGTTCAACCGCGCGCGCGACGTCCGCCGTCTCAGCACCGGCGCCGACAAGACCGAGTGGGGCATGGCTCCGCAGACGGTCAATGCCTATTACAGCGCCGTCTGGAACGAGATCGTCTTCCCGGCCGCGATCCTACAGCCGCCGTTCTTCGACCTGAACGCTGACCCGGCCGTGAACTACGGCGGCATTGGTGCCGTCATCGGCCACGAGATGGGCCACGGCTTCGACGATCAGGGCTCGAAGTCCGATGGCGACGGCGTCCTGCACAAATGGTGGAACGACGAAGACGAGCGCCGGTTCAAGGCACTGACCGACAAACTGGCCGACCAATACTCGAAGTTCGAAGCGCTACCCGGCCTCTTCGTCAACGGGCGCCTGACGCTCGGCGAAAACATCGGCGACTTGGGCGGCCTCAACGTCTCGCTCGAAGCCTACAAAATCTCACTCAAGGGCAAGGAGCCGCCGGTGGTCGACGGCTTCACCGGCATTCAGCGCTTCTTCTTAGGCTTCGGCCAAATCTGGCGTCAGCTCGCTCGCGAAGAAGCGTTGCGCAACCAAGTCGTCTCCGACCCGCACTCGCCCGGCGAATTCCGCGCCAACGGCACGGTACGCAACATGGACGAATGGTACGCGGCCTTCGCCGTGCCCGAGAGCGCGAAACTCTACCTAGCCCCGGATCAACGCATCCGGATCTGGTGAGGGTAGGTCCGCATCTGATAGGGCCGCGTTCCGGGTCCAAGTAGCCGGAACGCGGCGAGGCCGCCGAACACATGGCCCGCGACCGTCTCATAGCGCGCGAGCGTCAGCATCTCCGCCGACTCGATGCGGAACCCGCGTTCCATGAACGCCTTCTCGAGTCCCGGCATGTGCATTGCACCCCACGGCACGACGAACACGTCATATTTGTCTTTAAGCTTGTCGAACGTCGTCATCAGCACGGCGTTGCGCTTCGTCAAAATCTCGTTCCAGAAAACCTCGAGGTCCTTGGGCGAACAGGCGGGCACGCCACCGTCTTTCGCCAACACCTCGCCAGTGTCCAGCTTTGCCGCAAGATCCGCGCGCAGACAACGCAGCGTCGGCTGTGAAAGGTCCGACACATCCACGTCCGCGCGAACTACATCGGGCTTCGTTCGAGAAGGATCCGGCTTCGGTTTTGGATCGCCGGGTTTCGCGTTCGCGCTCACCGTTTGCCCCGTTGCGAGCAATTCTTCGAACACCAACTGTGAGTCGAGCCCCATCGATTGGGCGACCTCGTCGGGCTTTGCGGCTTCGCGCGCGAGAATGCCCTTCGTGTCGGTAATCCCTTCGGCCAGAACCACCGCGCGCTCCGGGATGCGCGCATAGGCCTGCTCATAGAACTGGCGTTCCGCGATATGCGCGGTCGCGATCAGCCGCACCACTTTGGTGTCGCGCCGAAACGTCGCCGTGCGCGCGCGAATGTCGTGCCAGGTGAACTGGATGTAGCCATTCGTTTCTTGCTCCGCATAGCTCACGGCCGTCCAGATGCCGAGCGCCACAATGCCGGCCAAACCCACGACCAGCGTCATGATCGAGGCGAGCGCGATACGCAAGAACACGTGGTTCAAATGGGGCAGGGAGGCCGCGTTCAAAAACGGATTGCCGGTGCGCAGGTGAATGATCAAAAACGCAGCCATCGCGAGCGCCGTCTGACAGAGCGCCAAGAACAGCCCCGCTCCGTCACCACTCTTGGCGAGCGATCCGAACGGAGGCCCGCCCAGCGCCAACCAGATCGCGGCGCCGATCATCGGCAGGAATACCGTCTTCGGCAGATGCGGCACGAACGCGACGACGAACGCCATGATCAGCGAGGCGAGCACGACGAAGACGGCCAGTTGCTGGCGCATCGCGGAGAGCGGGCTCGTCCCGGCCACCATCGCCCAAAGCTCATCGGCGATCGAAACCAACCCATCAGCCGCGAACGCGACGAGGTAGAGGTTCGCCACCCCGGCAAAGAACACCAGAAGCGAACTGCGGCGATAGGTGATGTCCATGGGGGCTCCTAAAATTGCGCGCACACGGGCCGGTCGACCCGCAACACGGCATCCTGCTCAAACTTTGCTTTGTAGGCGGCCACGATCGCGGCGATCGCAGCGTCGGCGCCATCGCCGTGCATCCGCACGACAACTTTGCTCTTTTCCGAGATCGTCTTTTGCGTGGCCGCGTCGCGCCAGAACCCGGCACCGTCGAGCACGCTAAATCCTTCCGGAAACCGTGGCGCGATTTCGGCGGCCACGAACGATTGCCACTCGCGCTCGCTGACCGTGCCGCCGTCGGGCTTGCTCAAACCGAAGAAGAGCTGCGTCTCCGTCATCGCCTCGCCCAAGCCGCACGACGGAGCAGCAACACCGGCGCAACCGGTGCACATCGTCATGAGCAAAAGGACCGCGAGGGGGCGCAGCATGGCGTTGAGCTACCACGCAACATGCGGCGCGCACCATCACAAGAACGAGCGTTCAACAGCCGAATTCGCTCGCACACCGCAACTCAGAGTCGCGTTGGCCGCCGGCGCGCCTACTGAAGCAGGTTCTTGTGAAACACACCGCCCTTCATGATCGCACTCAAATGCGCGCCTTGATCCTGAAAGAGCCCCAAGTCCTTCAACGGATCGCCGTCGACCACGATCAAATCCGCGAACGCGCCAGGTTCCACGACGCCGAGCTTGCCTGTCTGCCGAACGACATCGGCGCCAACCAGTGTCGCTTGCCGGATAATCTCGATTGGCTTCAAGACCGCGGAGCGAAACAGGAATTCGCGCGACTGATCGACCTGCAACTGCCCCAGCAAATCGCTGCCATACGCTACCGGCACGCCCGCACGCTTCGCGATTTCGAGCGACCGCAAGCCGCCGTCGATAACCAGTTCGTTCTTCGCCAACTGGTCGGCCGACATGCCGAACGACCGCCCGCGCTCTTTCATCGCGTAATAGGCGACG
The DNA here is from genome assembly GCA_031378595.1 of Alphaproteobacteria bacterium. Lineage (GTDB taxonomy): Bacteria > Pseudomonadota > Alphaproteobacteria > Micropepsales > Micropepsaceae > SZUA-430. The sequence goes on along the minus strand of JANNEL010000123.1, from coordinate 1,869 downwards.
AGATTGGCCACCATCAGCGCCCCGCGCTCCGCCATCAGTTTCGCCGACTTGTCGTCGATCAGATTGCCGTGCTCGATCGTCCGCACACCCGCCGTCACCGCACGCGTGATCGCCTCCGGCGTATACGCGTGCGCAAGCACATAGCGGCCGAAATTATGCGCCTCCTCGACGGCAGCCGAAATCTCCGCCATCGAATACTGCAAACTGTCGAGGGGATCCCAGGGCGAAGCAACGCCGCCCGACACGAAAATCTTGATCTGATCGGCCCCTTGCCGCATCTGCTCGCGCACCGCCTTGCGCACGTTGTCGGCGCCGTCAGCGGTCTCCAGAACAAACGAGAGTGCATTGCAGCACTTGCAAGGGCCATCGCCCGCAGTGCGCCGCCGCGAGTCCCCATGCCCGCCCGTCATCGAAATTGGCCGCCCGGAGATGAACATGCGAGGCCCCGGCAACACGCCGGTGTCGACCGCCTCTTTGATGCCCCAGTCCGCGCCACCCGTATCGCGCACCGTCGTGAACCCACGATCAAGCATATCGCGCAACAGTTTCGATGCCTTCGCGGTGAGCAACGTCAGCGGCATCGCCTCAAGCCGCGCGAGCCCCAGCTCCACCAGATAGACGTGCACGTGACAGTCGATCAGCCCGGGCATCAGCGTCCGCCCGCCGCAGTCGAAAACGCGCGCGCTCGTGGTCCTCAGCGGCTTATCCGAAACCTCCCGGATCTTGTCGCCCTCAACGAGCACCTCGTACCCACCGCGCGCGTCGTCGAAGCGTGGATCGAGCAAACGCAAATTGCGGAAATGGATGGTGGTCATGGCCTGCGCCTCAGAATCTCATGTCCATGATTGTCCCGCGCAGTCCAAAAGAAAAGGGCGGAGCCTTTCGGCCCCGCCCTCGCACACCGGCTAAAACGCAGCCGATTAGTTGTTGAGGTCGATCGTCGCGCGACGGTTCTGCGGTTCCTTCACGCTGTCGTCCGTCTTGACCATGAGCTCGCCTTCGCCGCGGCCCGACGTGGCGATCGAACCGCCGGCGATGCCTTTGCCGACCAAGTTCGACTTCGCCGCATCCGCACGGCACTCCGACAGACGTTGGTTGTAGCCGTTCGAACCCATCGTGTCCGTGTGACCCACGATCAGGATCTTGACCGAACCCTGCGTCTTCGCAGCCGAGGCCGCTTCGTTCAACACGCCGTCCGCTTCCGGCGAAATGTTGCACTTGTCGAAGCCGAAATAGATGATGAACTGCTGCGGCCCAGCCGGCGGCGGGGGTGGCGGCGGCGGAGGCGGCGGGAGCGGCGCTTCGTCCTCATAGAGGTCGTAGCGCAGGCCAACCGTCACCGTGTGCTTCTCAAGATCGTCCAGTTCCAACGTCTTGTAACGCGTGCTGAACTCCGGCTCGCTGACGTTCAGGTAGCGGTAGGTCAGCGTGAGGTCGAGGCGCTTCGTGATCTGATACGTCAAGCCTGCGATCGCCTGGAACGCAAAGCGCGTGTCGCTGTCGTCCACATAGCTGTTGCCGTTGCTACGGTTCAAATCGAGCTGCACGTAGTCGACGCCAGCGCCAAGGCCGATGTTGAGGTCCAGCTTATCGGTCAGCGGGACGTCGTAGATGACGTTGACCATGGCCGTGTACTCGGTCATGTCGCCGTTGTAGGTGCGCGTACCGCAGCCGTAGCCGCCTTCGAAGCTGACAAGGGCGGGTGCTGCTTCGTAGCAGTGCGATTCCTTCGTCAGCGTTGCGTCGTTGCTGCGATAGCCGAGCTCCAGCTCGACCCGCCAGTTCTTCTCGAACCCGTAGCCGACCGTGGCAAAGCCTGCCCAACCCGTGTCGTAATCGAGCTTGCCGCTGGAGTTCCCGCCCCAATAG
>JANNEL010000508.1:0-2404 GCA_031378595.1 Alphaproteobacteria bacterium | reverse complement strand
GACGACGAGCCCGGCGATCGACAGGTCGGCGCGGCTGAGGCGGTAGGCCGACGAGAAGATCGCGCCGGAGAGCCTCAAGCGGTTATGGCTTCACCAAGCCAATGCCAACATGAACGACTTCATCGCGCGCCGGGTGCTCGGCCGCGATCCGAAACCGGGCGAGTCACCGGTGATCCTGGACACCTACGCAAACACAAGCTCCGCCGGCTCGATCATCGCGTTCCACAAGCACTCGGACGACCTCAAGGCCGACGACCTCGGCGTCATCTGCTCCTTCGGCGCCGGCTATTCGGCGGGCAGCGTGATCGTCAAGAAATTGCATTAACGCCGTCCCAACCATGGTTACAGAGAGCCGAATAACCGACCCCAAGACAGTAGCGGCACATGACGTCCAGCCAATTCTGGACGCGGGTTGGTCTCCGACAATACAATTTTCCAAGCCGAGCTACAGTCGCGAGCTACTGCAAAGCGTAAATCGCCTTTGCGTCAAATTCGGCCCAGAACTTGAGGTCAGATTCTACGGGCATTACGGTAGCGCCTTCAATGCGAACGCGCTTACCGAGCTTCCAGACGTTCAGTGGTTGTCTGTCGATTGCTTAAATGAAATCTCAAACGAGGATGAGCTTGCGAAATTGAAATCACTTCGGCGGCTCTCATTTGGCGTCTTCGACTTTGACAAATCAGATTTTCTGGGCTCATTCGAATTCAAAAACCTGGAGGAGCTTCGCCTGTCGGGCGGCAAGCGACCCAACCTGGATCTTGGTCCGTTGAAGCGATTCAGTATGCTCACACAGCTATTTGTGCAGGGGTACACTAAGAACATAGAGACGATCTCTGTCTTGCCAATACTTAAGACATTGAGCCTTTCGGGCATGCCAAAGAAACAGGACCTATCGTTCGTCAACAACATCAGACCGCTGCGATCGCTCAAGCTCCTACTCGGAGGCAGATCGGCGTTCAATGAAGTCAGGCACGCCACACTGGAAGAGCTAGAGGTCCACTGGGTTCGCGGACTCGAGACACTCGGAAACATGGGGCGCTTTCCGTCACTGCGGCGGCTGCGGATCGAGGACCAGTTACAACTGCTCGTGTTGCCGCTGGAGGGACTTCAGCTTCGAGACCTCATGGTGTTCAATTGCAAAAACCTCAAGGCAATCACAGGCCTAGACTCACAAACTAAACTGGAGCACTTCCGAACGGGCCGCACCAAGCTCAACTCGGACGAATTGGTCGAACGCAAGTGGCCGAAATCGATGAAGATTGTCGCCATCTATTCGGGCAGCGAGAGATGGAATAAGTCGGCCCGTGCTACCCTCGACCAGCGTGGCTATGGCGAATTTACCTCCGTCTAACCGGCTGGACGCTCACGTCGCAGCGACACCGATATCCGCGCCAGAACTGGTCGAGACCAAACGCCTCTTCCTGCGCAAGCTACGTAGCGCCGACGCGCGGCCGATGTTTGAAGAATACGCGAGCGATCCGCGCGTCACGCGCTTCCTCGTTGCGCCAACGCAAACGTCGCTCGCGGACGCGGATCAATTCATCGCGGCGCGCCTTGCCGAATGGGACGCAGGCGCGCGTTACACCTACACGATTGCCCTGAAAGAGGCTGAAGAGCGCGCCGTCGGACGCATCGCCCTGAAGGTAACAACCGAAGGCGTCAGCATCGGATACGCTCTAGCCTACCGCCTGTTCGGCCGCGGGCTCGCAACCGAAGCGCTGCACGCGATGTGCCCGCAGGCCCGTGCACTGGATGCCGAAGTGTTCGCCCGCGTGGACCCTGAAAACACGGCCTCGATCCGCGTGCTGGAGAAATGCGGATTCCGCCGGACGGAATTACGCCGGCGATCCGTGGTGTTGCCGAACCTCGGCCCTGAACCGCGAGACTGCCTCATCTACGTGAGACACTGAGACCGCTGAACGTCAGTGCGCCATGAAGATCGGCATCGTGACATTCGCGAACACGTGCCGCGTGACGCCGCCGAGCACAAACTCGCGCAACCGGCTGTGACCGTACCCGCCGATCACGAGCAACCCCGCGCCCGCGCGCGTCGCCCCGTCGATCAGCGCCGTCGCCGTACCGTGAGACCCCGGATTGATCCCGTGCTCTGCCGCGCTCTGACCGTGCAGCCGCAAATAATCGCGCAAGCGATCCATCTGCACGGTGTCGATCGGCCCCGAAGTTACGTTCAAGATCTCGACCGCTTCCGCGCGTGCGAGCAGTGGGATCGCGGCCGAAACCGCGTGCGCCGCAGCCGCACCGCCGTCCCATCCGATCGCAGCTTTTGACCCCACGATCTTCGCAGGCTTATGAGGCACCAACAGCATCGGCTTGCGCCCGTTCAGCAACGCCGACTCCAGCATCGCGCGCATCGCCACGTCCTTGGCATCTGCAGGCACATCG
>JANNEL010000444.1:0-3053 GCA_031378595.1 Alphaproteobacteria bacterium | reverse complement strand
GGGCGGTGTCGTCACGATCGGCGCGGGGACGAAGCATCACGACGTTGCGACGGCCGCTGAAGTGAAAGGCGCGATCCCGGCGCTCGCCTCCCTTGCCGGCCACATCGGCGACCCTGCGGTCCGGCATATGGGGACGCTTGGCGGTTCGATCGCGAACAACGATCCATCGGCGGACTATCCGGCGGCCTTGCTGGGCCTAGGTGCCACGATCAAGACGACGTCGCGCACGATCAGCGCCGACGACTTCTTCACCGGCATGTTCGAGACGGCGCTTGAAGAAAGCGAGATCGTCACCGAGGTTTCGTTCCCGGTTCCGGAGAAAGCCGCGTACATGAAGTTCCCGAACCCGGCTTCGCGCTACGCGATGGTCGGCGTGTTCGTGGCGAAGACGAAGGCAGGCGTGCGCGTCGCGGTCACCGGTGCCGCCAGCAGTGTCTTCCGCGAAAGCGCGATGGAAGCGGCGCTTGGCAAATCGTTTACGCCGGACGCGGTGGCGAACATTAAGGTATCAGCCGCGAACATGAACAGCGACTTGCATGGAACCGCCGAGTATCGCGCGCATCTCGTCACGGTCATGGCGAAACGAGCGGTCGCTGCGGCACAATAAAAAACCAGCCGGCGCGCGCCGGCTGGTTCATCCAGTCGTCAGGCGCCGATTAGCCGGCGACGAGCGCGTACTTGATTTCGGCTTTGCCGTCCGGGGTTTTCGCCGTCCAATTGTCGCCAACCTTGTGCGGGTCGATCGGGTAGCACACCGGAGCTTGGCCAGCGGCAGGAGCTGGTTCGGTCTGCATGAAACACGCCGTCGTGTCGTCCTTCCAGGACCAAGTACCCTTCGTCGCGGAGCCATCCGGTTGAACCGACGTGTACGTTTTGTCAGCGTTGACTTTCGACTTGACCACTTTGCCGTCCGGCATCGTCTGGACGACCGTGTTGCCGGAGTAGCCGGCGAGGTTGTCGGCGAGGGCGACGCCAGCGCTGAGCGCAAGTACGGCCGACGCAAGAAGAATGCGTTTCATAGGGGATTCCTTCCTGAACGTTTGATTTTGCAATAGCGACCCACGAATCCGTGGGGCCAGGGACATCGCACACCGGGCGGGTGGCTGCCAAGACATCGCGCGTACCGCGCGCGGATGCGGGTTGTCACTCGCCCGTGACGGGTGCAATTATTGTCCGACGCGCCAGTTGCGCCTCGCGGATTGTTATGTAAGCGGCGGCCGCGAAGATAACGATACCGCCAACGAGTGTCAGAAGCTCGGGCTCCTCCGCGAAGAAAACCAGGCCGTAGAGCACCGCCCACAGCAGCTTCGTCGATTCCAAAGGCAAGATCGCCGTCATCTCCGCGCGCCGGAACGCTTCACCGTAGAACCAGATGCCGATCGTTGAGCCAGTCGCGATGATCAGGCAGCCGGCCAGGTCCATCCACGTCGGCCATACCCACACAGGGAGCGCGACCGCCGCCGTGATCGGCACGAAGACGACGACCGTGTAAAAGCCCTGAACGAACGCGCTATCGGTGCGGCCGAGTTCTCGGATGATGAGTTGGCAGCCCGCCCACAACGTCACCGAGATCAAAACCAAAATCTGCCCCCAGGATACGGCGTCGAAGCCCGGGCGTACGACAATGAAGACACCGACGATGCCAACGGCAAGCGCGATCAGGCGGCGCATCCGAGCGACCTCGCCCAAGAACAGGATCGCGATGATCGTGGCCATGATCGGAGCCGCAAATTCCAACGCAGCCGTTTCCGCCAACGGCACCATCGATAAGGCAACGAACCACAGAATCATCGAAGCGGCGTGCAGCACGCCGCGCGCGAGGTGCCACTGCGGGCGTGTCGTCTTGATGGACCCCAAGCCAAACCAGAGCACCAGGGGCAGCTGCAGCAGAACGCCGAACAGCGAGCGGAAGAACGAGATTTCGACCGGCGGCAGGTCGCTGGAGAGCGCGCGGATTATGGCGTTTGTACTCGAAAAGAAAAACGTCGCGACAAGGATGCAGCCCATGCCGAGAATGGGCCCGTGCGCCAACCATCCCAAGACTTCCCTTGGGATCGCGCCTGCCCTAACTTCGGTTCGATGATCCATCCCCTGCCCGCTTCGATCGACGAAACGCTCGCGCTGCTCAACCACGGCGGTTATGTCGCCGGGCGCGATCTCGGCGTCGTGCTTTATCTCGCGTTGAAGCTCGAACGGCCGCTGTTCGTCGAAGGTGAACCTGGCACGGGCAAGACGGAGATCGCGAAGGTTTTGAGCGCGACATTAGGCCGCCGCTTGATCCGGCTGCAGTGCTACGAAGGGCTCGACGTTTCATCGGCCGTGTACGAATGGAATTATGCGGGACAGATGACGGCGATCCGCTTGGCGGAGGTACAAGGCCAGCATGATCGCGGCGCTATCGAGAGTGAAATCTTTTCCGATCGCTTCCTGATCAAGCGGCCATTGCTGCAAGCGCTTGAGCCCCACATGGAAGGGCCGCCGGTGTTGTTGATCGACGAACTCGACCGCGCGGACGAGCCGTTCGAGGCGTTTCTGTTGGAAGTGCTCGCAGACTTTCAGGTTTCGGTGCCGGAGCTGGGTGTCGTGAAGGCTGCAAAGCCACCGATCGTGATCATCACCTCAAACCGCACCCGCGAAATTCACGACGCGATCAAGCGACGGTGTCTCTATCACTGGGTCGATTTTCCGGACGCGGCGCGGGAGCTTGCGATCGTCCGGCAGAAGGTGCCCGGCGTGAGTGAGCGGCTGTCGCGTGAGGTCGTCGCGTTCGTGCAGGGCTTGCGCAAAGGCGATCTCTTCAAGATACCGGGCGTCGCGGAGACTCTTGATTGGGCGCAGGCGCTGACAGCGCTCGACACCGTGTCGCTCTCGCCGGAGACGGTGCAATCGACCCTTGGTGTATTGCTGAAGTATCAGGACGACCTGGCGAAAATGCGCGGAGCTGAGATGGAGCGGTTAGTCGCCGAAGCGCGCGATGCTGCGGAGTAGTCGATGATCTGACATCCCCACGCGGCACGCTTCATTGTTGGCTTTGTCGCGGTGGGCTTCGCCGT
>JANNEL010000384.1:0-3964 GCA_031378595.1 Alphaproteobacteria bacterium | reverse complement strand
AGGCGCGTGGGGGCTTCGGTTATCGGGCGTTCGCGTTCAACTATCGCGGGATGCCGGTGATGTTGCGGGTCAACCCGTACACGGGCCGCGTTATGGACGTGCGGTACATCTAAGCTCTCTCATCGAGAGTGGCAGCAGGCGCCGGGTGGAAACACCCGGCGCTTTGCCTTTGGCCTCAGTCGATCTGAGATTGCAGGAAGTTCTGCAAGCCAATCTGCTCAATCAGCGCGAGTTGGGTTTCGAGGTAGTCGATGTGTTCTTCCGTGTCGTTGAGGATTTCGCGCAGCAGGTCGCGCGACACGTAGTCTTTCTTGTTTTCGCAGACTTCGATCGCCTTGATCATGCCTTCGCGGCCGCGGCGCTCGACGCTGAGGTCGCCTTCGAGGCACTCCGGCACCGTTTCGCCGATCTGCAGTTTGTGCATGTCGGACAGGTTCGGCAGGCCTTCGAGCAGCAGCACGCGCTTGATCAGCTTGTCGGCGTGCTTCATCTCTTCGATCGATTCTTCGTAAGTCTTTTTGCCGAGCTTGTTGAAGCCCCAGCTTTCGTACATGCGGGCGTGCAGGAAGTATTGGTTGATCGCGGTCAGTTCGTTGGTGAGCGTGCGGTTCAGTTCCGCGATCACGTCCTTCGCGCCCTTCATGATGTCCCTTCTTGCGGTTGGGGCGGGCGTCTTAGGCGGCTTTGGCTTCGCGCGCTTGTTCCAGCATCTCGCGAACTTCGCACACACAACGCCCGCATTGCGGCTGGCAATCATAGTAGCGATAGACCGCGTCCGCGTCGCGCGGACGTTTGGCGATCGCCTCGCGGATTTGCTTCTCGGTCAGTGCGTTGCAGTTGCAGACGTACATGGGTGGCCGGCCGATTCCTGTTCGCCCACGGGATGTAATGCTCTTGCGACTTGTTTGCAAGTCTCCTTCGGATGGCTGAAATGTGCGGTTTCGGGCCCTGCCTGCTTCGCGCATCCGGTGCGCTTTCGGACGCGTTCGGCCTCCCCTTCGACTGTGCTCCACAGCGATGAAGCGGCGATCGCGTGGCAGCTGCGGTGATGCTTCCTCGCGCCGTGGCGCTCCCTTCACAACACCGCCCCCATCTGTTACATCGCCGCCCCTACCGGCGCGGTCATGGCGGAATTGGTAGACGCACTACCTTGAGGTGGTAGCGGGGCGACCCGTGGAAGTTCGAGTCTTCTTGACCGCACCAACGCATTCAAGTCCTTCATCAATCGCGCCGCGTATCGCGCGGCGCGCCAGCTTCCCCCGCTTGCAGGAGAAGCCCTAACAGCTGAAAACGCGGCCATGTCCGAAACCACCAGCGAAGCCCGGACTGTGCCGGCCGAGTCGGTGGTATCGACGCCGGAGTTCCTGCGCGCGGTTATGGATGCGACGGCTGCGGGCAATGCGGCCGCGATCAAGGAACTGATTTGGCCGTTGCATCCAGCCGACGTGGCGTCGCTGCTCGGCGCGATGCCTGCGGCCAGCCGGCGCGCGATGGTGACGCAGCTCGGCACCGATTTCGACCCTGAGATCCTGTCCGAACTCGACGAAGACCTGCGCACGGAATTGGTGCGTGCGCTCGGCACGAAGACGGTCGCTGAGGCGGTCAAGGAACTGGACGTCGAAGACGCTGCCTACGTCATCGAGGACCTGGAGGACGCTGAGAAGCGCGAAGTACTCGCGCAGGTGCCGATCGAGGACCGGGCGCAGGTCGTCGACGCGCTGCTGTTCGAAGAAGGTTCAGCCGGCCGGTTGATGCACCGCGAGTTCGTCGCGTTGTCGCCCCTGCTCACCGTTGCCGAAGCGTTGACGCGGCTGGCTGCACCGGAGACGCCGGAGGATTATCAGGAAATCTACCTCGTCGATGCGGACCTGAAGCCACTGGGCGTCGTGCCGCTCTCGCGATTGCTGCGCTCGCCGCGATCGGCGCGGTTGGCCGATATCGCGACCGACGAGATGAAGGTCATTGCGGCAACGACGGATCAGTCGTCGTTCGCGTACCTGTTCGAGCACTATCATCTGACGTCGGCGCCGGTGACTGACGATACCGGGCGGCTGGTCGGACTTCTGAGCGCGGGCTCGGTCGTCGAAATCTTGAAAGAGATGCACGAGAGCCAGGTTCTGGCGCTGGGTGGCGTGCAGGAGGTCGAGAGCTTCTCCGCGCAGATCCGTAAGATCACGTGGCTGCGCTTTTCGTGGCTGTTCGTGAACCTGATGACCGCGATCATGGCTTCGATCGTGATCGGGTTCTTCGAGGCGTCGCTTCAAAAGGTCGTGGCGCTCGCCATTTTGATGCCGATCGTGGCCTCGATGGGCGGCAACGCGGGCACGCAGACGCTCACCATCGTCGTGCGCGCACTTGCAACAAAAGAGCTCAATCAGGCGAACATGTGGCGCGTGATCAACCGCGAGATGCTGATCGGCGCGATGAACGGCGTGGCATTTGCTGCACTTGCGGCGGGGATAACGTGGGTTTGGTTCGGCGATTTGGCGCTTGCCGGCGTGATCGCGGCGGCGATGACGATTAATATGGTGGCGGCGGCGGCAGCAGGTATTTTGGTGCCGGTCGCTTTGAAGCGATGGGACATCGATCCCGCGGTCTCGTCGCCGGTGTTCGTGACGACGGTGACCGACGTGGTCGGCTTTCTGTCGTTCCTAGGGCTCGCAACTTGGCTTTTGCTTCGATGATTCCAAATTCGTTCCGTGGACTGAACTTCGGCCTGGGCGAGACCGCTGACGCGTTGCGCGACACGGTCGCGCGCTTCACGGCGGCCGAGATCGCGCCGCGTGCGAGCGAGATCGACCGAACGAACGCGTTTCCGCGCGATCTGTGGCCGAAGCTCGGTGAGCTTGGCTTGCTCGGCATCACGGTCGAGGAGGAATACGGCGGATCGGGGCTCGGCTATCTCGAGCATGTCGTCGCGGTCGAAGAGATCAGCCGCGGTTCGGCAGCGGTGGGGCTTTCGTACGGCGCGCATTCGAACCTTTGCGTGAACCAGATCAAGCGCAACGGCGATCATGCGCAGAAAGCACACTATCTGCCGAAGCTCGTGTCGGGTCAGCACCTGGGTGCGCTTGCCATGTCGGAGCCTGGCGCGGGTTCGGACGTCGTGGGCATGCGCCTGCGCGCGGACAAAAAAGGTGAGCGCTACGTGCTGAACGGCACGAAGATGTGGATCACGAACGGGCCCGGTGCGGACGTCGTGGTCGTTTACGCGAAGACCGACCCGCAAGCGGGGCCGCGTGGCATCACGGCCTTTATCGTCGAAAAAGGCATGAAGGGTTTCACGACCGCGCAGAAGCTCGACAAGATGGGCATGCGCGGGTCGGACACGGGCGAGCTCGTCTTCAACGATTGCGAAGTGCCCGAGGAAAACATCCTGGGCCGCTTGAACGAAGGCGTGCGCGTCTTGATGTCGGGGCTCGACTACGAACGCGCGGTGTTGGCCGCTGGACCGCTCGGCATCATGCGCAACGCGATGGACATCGTGTTGCCGTATGTGCACGAGCGCAAGCAGTTCGGTCAGGCGATCGGCACGTTCCAATTGATGCAGGGCAAACTTGCCGACATGTACACGCGCATGAACGCGGCGCGCGCCTATGTGTACACCGTAGCGAAAGCGTGCGATCGCGGCGAGACCACGCGCAAGGACGCGGCGGCCGCGATCTTGTTCGCTTCGGAGACGGCGACCTGGATGGCGCTTGAGGCGATCCAGACCTTGGGTGGCAACGGCTATATCAACGACTACCCGACGGGGCGCTTGCTGCGCGACGCGAAACTCTACGAGATCGGTGCGGGCACGAGCGAGATCCGGCGCATGCTGATCGGGCGGGAACTGTTCGAGGAGACGGCTTAGGGCTTTCTCAAACAAGTAAGTCGTGGGTGGTCCGCCTTCGCGGACCATGACAGTTAAGATAGAAGCGGCAACAAAGACCCACGCTGCGCGTCGCCCGCCAAATTACTCTCG
>JANNEL010000412.1:0-3066 GCA_031378595.1 Alphaproteobacteria bacterium | reverse complement strand
TTGAAGCGTGTGCCCCAGGACCTGAGTGCCGCAGCGTGGACGACCGGCGTCTGCTGGCGCACGCGATAGGCGTTCGTCACATAGACGCAGTCGGCGTCGCGGTCCCAGTTGATTTTGACTGCCGCGAAGGGGTGATCCCAGCCGAAGTCCATCGCGCCGAGCTGCGCCCAGTGCAGCGGAATCTCGAACGCATCGATGCGGATCTCGCTTTCGGCGATCGGGAACACGCGGCCGCTGCCCAAGATGGGCACACCGTTGGCGCGGGCGTCGCGTTCGTGTTCGGGAAACGCCGCGACGATGCGGGCGCGTTCTTCCGGCGCGATGTGTTCGGCGTCCTCGATCGTCATGTTGACGTCGGCGATGCCGTCGCCGCCGCGCATCAGCCGAGCGACCACTTCGCTCAAGCCTTTGAGCGGCGTGAAGGTCGTGTAGACGATGCCGCGGGTCGCGACGAGGCGGGCGAGCGCTTCGCCGTAGATGTCGGCGGGCGGTTCCTCGTCGCACCAGATGACGTGCTTGGCTGTACCCTGCCAGGACTCGCGGCCTTGGTCGTAGCGCTTGAAGCCGAGACGCGAGAAGCCGCCGGACTCGTGGCGCACAAGGACCGTGTCCGCGAGATCGGCAACGCCGCGGCCGCGTTTCACTTCGCCCAACGCATCGGCGGGGATGGCGCCGGTGCCCCAGTGCGCGACGGGACCTAAGAGCGCGCGTTGCGGGTTGTCGCGCGTGGTCTCGCCGGTGTCGCACGCGGCCCAGGCGTCGATCATATGGCCGAAGCGGCGGCCTTGCCACCAATCGGGATAGCGGCCGGTTAGGTGTATCGCTAGTTCCATGGCGCCCGCGTGCGTCTTGCCCTGCTGGTTGCCGGCGCGCAGCAGGCGTTCGCTCGCGCCGGCGCTCAGGTCATGAAACAGCTTCTGTTTCGGGTACGGACGGTATCGCCGGAGCTTGTTCATCGTCAGGCGGCGTTCGTGTTCCACCGTCAGCTTCTTCTCGAGCGCGGCGAAGTTCACGGACGTGGCCCAGGGTTGCGAGGAGTTCGACATCGGTGAGTTCGTTCCACGTTGTTTCGGGGGGCGGCGCGTCGGCGGTCACGGACATGACCGCGCGGAGGTAGGCGGAGGGATCTTTCTCGCGGAGCCTGTCTACTGCTTCGACCCCCTTGCGTTTGAAATCGGCAGCGACAACGGCGACGAGTTGCGCCGCCAACGCCCTGCGTAGACGCGCGGTTTCGTCTGACATTGGACGATGCTCCAAAACGAAAAGCCCGGGTCGCTTTCGCGCCCGGGCGGATTTCTACCAGTAGGGAGAATTGACGCCGAATATCGCCGAAATCGCCGAAAAAGTCAAGAGAAATTTTTCAGCCTGGCTGATACTGGCGGTGTTTTGTGTTGTGTCAGCACGTCGCGTCCAACCTGTCGCATCTGCGACATTCTCCTTATATTATATGACTTTAGTCGCACGGCTCTCGCTTTTTCCGCTTGACTTTTCAATCGTCTCGGCTTATATTTTGTCTTTGCTGGATAGGCGATCCCCTGCATGTCTTCTGCGCCTGTTGCCCCCTTCCCCACCAAAGCCACGCTCTACACCGCGACATCGTATGTCTGCGACCGGGAAACCCGCGAACTCGGCGAGGATTATCCGGAACTCAAGAAGATCGCGCGCGCGTTCCGGCTGCTCGAACACCGGCTTATCGCGGCGCAGTCCAGGCTGCGCGCGCGGCGGTCGCTTTCGACCGCGATGGACTTCGGTCTTGCCCCCGCCGACGCCAATCACGACGCAAGCTTGGGCTCGACCGTTTCGCTGGCGCGGGACGCATTCGTCGAGGCGCGCGTCGTCAAGATCGCGCGTCCTTAAAGAAGCGCCGCCCGTTTGTGCTGCCCCGTCATCCGTTTCTGACGAGCCGATCACAGGCACGTGACAGCGCCGCGCAGGGCGTGCCCGTGCGTGCTATGCTTCGCGCGACAGTTTCGCGAGGCGCCACGTTTGCGATCGTTCCGACCACTCTACCTGCTGATCTGGATCTTGTCGTTGCATGCGCTCAGCGCAGCTGCCGCGGCGGACCCGCGCGCGTATGGCTCGCAACCGGTGATCCGCCTCGCAAACGGACGGCCCGGGGTGATGGTCGCGATCAACGGGTATGGGATGTTCCCGTTTCTCGTCGATACGGCAACCAGCCACACCGTCATTACGCCCAGCCTGCGCGAGCGGCTTCGGATTCCGTCGAATGGCGGCGACACGCTTTCCGTCGTCACAGCCGCGGGCACGGTGCGCTCGCAATTTCACCTCGTGAAGGAGATTGCGACCTCGGGCGTGATCGTCGAGCGCGTGGACACTGTTGTGATGGACCTCCCTGCTTCGCTGGGGGCGGCTGGAATTTTGGGTGCCGATTTTCTGTCGAACTTTACGGTCGACATCGATCCCAGCCGCAAGACGTTGACGCTCTATCCGGGCGGCACCGTCGTTCATCCGCCGGGATTCGACCGCATCAGCGGCGTCGTGAACAGTTCAGGTTTCATCATCGTCACTGGGCGTATCGACACCGTCAGAACGTCGTTCGTCTATGATTCGGGCGCCGCCTTGACGGTCGCCAACGCCGCGTTGGTTCGGCAATCTCAACGCGGACAGAAGATCATTGCACGCAACATCATCAGCAAAGTAGTAGATGCCGTGCAGCGGCGTGGCGAAGCCGAGTCGCTGAACTTCCGGCGACTCACGCTCGGTCCGGCGATGTGGTCGGACCGGCGCATTCTCATCGCACGGATGCACGTGTTCGAACAGATCGGGCTCGACGATACGCCGACGATCTTCATCGGCGCCGATCTGATGGCGGGGCGGCGGGTGATCCTCGACTATGGAAATTCCGCGATCTATCTCGCGCGCTGAGCTTCAGTTCAAAAACCGGGCCGAGAACTTCGTGACGTCGTTGCGTTGCTTCACGCACGTGCTGGCGCTGCCGAGGCGCGCGCGGAAGATCGGGATGCCTGAGCCCCCCGACTGAAACGGGTCGTGCAAGCGCATGTGCACGGACCCTTCGTCTTTCACCGCGCCTGACTTTGCGATCGC
>JANNEL010000411.1:0-4865 GCA_031378595.1 Alphaproteobacteria bacterium | reverse complement strand
GCCGGCGCACCGGGGTTCAACGTCGCCAAGGCCGCGCGTTCTTTCGCGAGAAACGCCGACTGCAACGCCCATTCGTTCGAGATTTCGTTGACGAGCCGGTCGAGTTGGTTCGCGGTGTGGCCGACTTGGCCGCGCAGCGTGTTCAGCTGGTTCTGATCTTCCTCAGTGCCGTCCTTGATGGCGGCGCTTTCGTTCATCAGCTTGTTCGCTTCGGCCGCGCCCTTGGCGAAGACGCGCATCTCGCCGTCGAGCGCGGTGGTGCCGGCGTTCAGCCGATCGATAGCCGCTTGCGCCTTTTGCAGCGCGGCCGCTGGCGGCGCCGGACTTGTCATGATGTCGTTCTTGGCGATTCGGTAGAGAGCGCCGTCGCTTGCCAGGCGCTGGCGGATTTCGGAGAGGCTGGCGTTGCGCGCCGAGATTTCGCCCTGGATTGAAATTAACCGGCTGCGAAGCAGCGCTATACGCTCACCCTGCGGTGTGCCCGAGGAGGTTGCGGGTGCGACCGGCACCGGCGTGAAGAACGACGTGCCCGATTGCGGCAGTACGGTTGCGGTGGCGACTGTCGGGTTGGGCGGCTTCTCAGGAAACAGCGCGCCCGTCATCGTCGAGCAGGCGGCGAGCGCGAGCGCGGCGCATAAGACCGCCAGCCCTCGTGTTTTGGTTTGCAACATCGACCTCATCAACCCCGCGCGGCGCAGCGGCGACAATACGTCAGACGCCAAGGCTTGCAAGCCGCGGAAACGGCCGGTTGCGGGCCTTGCATGCGGACGTTCGCCGCACTAAGTTCCGCGCCTTCTCGCGAGGGCCCGCCGTTTTAAGGCCGTGCCCCGCGACACGGCAGGCACCCGTAGCTCAGCTGGATAGAGCACCAGACTACGAATCTGGGGGTCAGGAGTTCGAATCTCTTCGGGTGCGCCATTCGTTCTCTACACCGGGATTCCGCCGCCTGGTAGCTCTCGATGTCGAGTCGAAGGAGGAGAGCGCTATGGCGAGCGCCGACAGCCTGTCCGGTTTGCAAAAGTGGGTCAACCGCGAAGAGTGGCGCGAGGCCTTCGCCGAGACGATCGGCATGCACTTGGCCGATGCCTGTGCCGACGCCGGAATCGCGCTCGAACAGCTGGCCGAAGTTATCGGCGATCACCACGCGACCGTTGCGCTGGCCTGTGCGTTCGAGGATTTTCTGACGCGCGATCTCGCCGACGGGCGCAACGTCGCCGATGACTATCTGAAACGGCGGGGGTGGCACGAGAGCGTCGCGAACAAGACCTATATCGCCGCGCTCCGTTCGTCGGTGATGAGCCTTTACGAGATCAGCGACATCGTGCCCGACCAATCGTTTCTAGCGCGCGACCTTGTGCGCGGCGGCGAGCCGGTGCGTGTGAGCGAAAAGTCCGCCACGCACTATCTCAAGCCCTGGGACCGGATCGCGGCGCGCGTCGTTCAGGTTGGCCCGCGGACGGAGATGGCGGGTGGCGCGCTGCCGTTTTTGCGCGAGACGAGCGAGGTCTTGCTCGATGCCTTGGACGATGTGCGCAAGACTGCGCGCAAGGAAACCCGCAAGATCATGCGGGAGTCCGGATTGAGGGGAGAAGGCGCGCAGATCGCCACAACGTTGGCCGAAACGGAGATCCTGCGCCTCTCGGCGTTTCTGTTCACCGACGTGTGGCTGGACGACCTGTTGTACCGGACACTCAATCCGCAAATGCCGGCGTTGTGCAACACGGACGGGGACGACATTGTGTTCACCACCGTGCGCTTTCCGCTCAACGCATTGGTGACGGCCGAAGGCGTGCGCCAAGCTTTGGCCAAAGTTCCGGTGCTGCGTCCGGCCGATGAGCTCTTTTGGAACTGGCTCGACACCAACGATTCCACCGGCCGCGCGCGCAGGCGCGACCCGCAGATGCTGGCTACGACAATGGACGACGGTGCAACCGTGCTCGGTACAGTCGAACTGAAGGGCCGTGCGGTTGTGTTGGAAGCGAACTCGCCGCAGCGTGCGGAGCGCGGGCGCACCATGCTGGCTGCGGCACTCAGAGGGATGACCGGCGATCCGATTGCCGCGAGCGGCGGTGCCGATGAGATCGAGTCCGCGGCGCCACGGAGCGCTAATCCATTGCCGCGAATTTCGCCGGACGAGGAGCGGGAAATCGTGCAAACCCTCCTGCACCGGCACTACATGGATACGCTCGATCAGCCGGTGCCCATGCTCGGCAACAAGACGCCGCGCCAAGCCGCGAAATCGGCGAAGGGCCGCGAGAAAGTCGTCGCGTGGCTCAAGTTTTTGGAGAACAGCACCGCCAAGCAGGATGATGGGTCGCCGATGGCGAGCTACGACGTGAGCTGGATGTGGCAGGAGCTCGGGGTCGCCGACTTGCGGCGGTGACGTCGCCGGTGGTCGACGCGCAAAGCGCCAGCCAGAGTGCTGCACCCTGCGCGCGCTAACGTACGGGAACGTACGAGCCTCGATTTTGTTCCACGCAAGCGGTCCGGGAACTCGATCCTGAGGTTGGGCGTTGTCTGTTCCGAATTCAACGGCTGAAAGGCGGGCGTCACGTGCTGTACTGGGCACTGATATTCTTGGTCGTCGCGGGCGTTCTGGGCTTAGGCGGTATCGCCGTGATCTCGGTCGAGATCGCGCGTCTGTTGTTTTTTGTGTTCTTAATCTTGTTCTTGATCAGCCTGCTCGCAGGTGTTGTCCGACGAAGTTGAAAGCCCTGGCGTTTCAATGTGAGGTGCTGAGATCGCATCGGACTGTGGGGGATTGGCCGTGGCGGCGTTGACTGGAACAAAAGCGCTCAGGCTCTTCGCCGCGCTTACTATCGCGCCGCTCGCGTCGGCGTGCGTCACACCTAAGGACTTCGACACCGGCGGCTCGATCCGCGCGGTGAAGGCTACCGTCGCCGAATTGGTGGCGCCGCAGACGGTCTATTTCGCGACCACGCGCTGCAACGACAAGCTGGACGCCGGCCCGCCGGGGTCGGCGCAAGCGATGTACGCCAAACGCTGTTGGGATGCCGTGCTGAGCCACGACGAAATCACGCGCCTGACGTTTGGTCTTTCGGAAGGCCCCGGCATCACCTGCGGTACCGTGCAGGTCAACGTCGAGCCGCTGTCGGCGGAGCCGGAGGCCGTGACGAAGATCGACAACGCGCCACTCAGCCACGACTGTACAGGCAACTTCGCCACGCTGCGCGACGCGGTGTTGGCAACGGCGTGCCGATGCGCGCTGATCTTCGTGCACGGATACAACACGACATTCGCGTTCGCTGCCAAGCGCATGGCGCAACTGCAGGCCGACTTGAAGTATGACGGCCGGCCGATCCTGTTCAGTTTCGGCGCGGCCGGCCGCGTCGGCGATTACATCAACGATACCGAGGCCGGCGAGCTCGCAGCGCCTGCGCTCAACCAGTTGATGGTGGCGCTTGTGAATGCCGGTGCGACGGTCGACGTCGTCGCCCACAGTATGGGCGTTCGCCTCGCGCTGCGCGCCATGACTGACGCCAACGCTCCTAAGTTGCGTTATGTGATCATGGCCGCTCCCGACATCGACCCCGCGGCCTTCCTCCATCTGACCGAAAGGGCGCTGCCGCATGTCCGGCGGTTGACGGTCTACACCTCGAAGTTCGATGTCGCGATGTCGGCATCGGCGGCCTATCACAACGGACGCTCGCGCGTTGGCGAAGGCATGACGGCCAAGATCGCCGAGACGCTCGCCGGCGCCGAAATCATCGATGCGACACAAAGGGCGACAGGTCCCTACGCCCATTCCTATTTCGCGGAATCGAAGGTGATGATCGAAGACATTCGCGGCGTTCTGGCGGGCAAGGCGGCGCAAGACCGTAAACCCCTCGTATGCAATCCAACCAGTCCCAAATCCATTGTCGCCTGCACCATGCCGTGCCCCGAAGGCGCGAAATGCGGTCCCAGCACGTATGCGCGCTTCGTCCACTGGCTGCTCGATTGAGAGGCCGACCTTGGCGCTGATTCAAAGCCTTTCGCTGCGTGTGCTTCGCGTTCTGCTGATCGCGGCTCTTGTGCTCGCCGCCGCGTTCGCCGCCGGCGTTATCTGGTACCACGCACCATCAGGCAAACTGATCAACGGCGCGCAGGCGCTGGCGTGGTTCGCCTTCGCGCTTGCCTGCATTGCGGCCTATGTCCGTCGTGGAGATTGGCGAGCGCTTGCGGCACTTGTCGTTCCGTTCGCCGCCATCATGACCTGGTTCATCCTCATCCGCCCCTCGAACGACCGCATCTGGTCGCCAGAGATGGCGCGCCTGCTCACGTACACACGCGAGGGCGACGCGCTGACGATCGAAAACGTCCGCAACTTCAACTGGACCGGTCCTAAGAGCGCTGACGAACGGTGGGAGACACGCCGTTACAGCCTTGCCGGGCTCAAATCCGTCGACGTCCTTTCGCTTTATTGGAAGGGTCCGCGCATCGCGCACACCTATTTCAGCTTTGTGTGGCAGAACGGAGAGGCGCTCTCGCTCTCCGTCGAAATCCGAAAGGAGACCGACGAGAACTATTCGCCCGTCGCCGGCTTCTTCAAAGCCTACGAACTCTCGATCCTCGCGGGCGATGAGCGCGACTTCTACGGCTGGCGTGTCCATTTCCCGAAGGAAGATATCCAACTCTTCCACACGCGCGCCACGCAGGAGCAAGCCAGCAAGCTGCTCATCGCGCTTCTCGATTCTGCAAACGAACACGCCGTCAAGCCGGAGTTTTACAACACGCTTACCGAAAACTGCACGACCGAGGTCTGGATGTTCACCGACGCCATGGGCCTCGGCCAGCCCACCGATTGGCGGCTCTTTGCGTCCGGTTACCTACCCGAGTTCCTTTACGACCTAAAACTCCTCGAT
>JANNEL010000397.1:0-5258 GCA_031378595.1 Alphaproteobacteria bacterium | reverse complement strand
CTCGGCAATCTCGGTGAGCGCACGCAGCGTTTGAGGGCTAAGTGGGCCGCGCAGGCGCATCCTGCGGCGCATGAGATCGTCGCTTGGCTCGACGGCAAATACGCGATCACCAGCGTAGAGAGGTTGACGAGCTAACGGCGTCTTGCGTCGAAGCGCGCCAAGGTCATCGCGAACAGCATCAATAGGATCACCGCGACGATGTGGGTGGCGAAGTCGACCGGATTGGTACCGTGGGCGTGGACGAATTGGAGCAGCGCGGCGGCGAGAAGCGCGCTGCCGAGGGTCGCCAGCGCCGTCACGCGCACGGCGTCGATCGAGAGGTGGCGGCGGAGGAAGATGTAGGCGGCGGCCGCAGCCGGTACGCCCGCACTCAAGATGAAGAGGAAGCAGTCGCGGCTGGCGAACATCGACGTCGGTGCATAGCCGAGGTCAGCCACTTGCTGGTAGCACTCGAAGGCGCCGCCGGCGAGCCACAATGCGAGGCCTGGCAGGGGCAGATAAGCCCACGCTTGCGGGCGGCCGGGGACGGACAGCATGACCGCTGCGACGATTGCGCCGACGCCAGCAAGTAGTGCGCCGCCGAGGTCGAGTGCGAACGGCATGCTGGCGAGATGCGCGAGGGTATCCGTCACCTGTCCGCCGAATGCGGCGAGTGCCGCCATGGCGGCGAGCAGACCGGCCAGCAAAATCCCTGCGCGCAGAAACGGTGAGGCGAGAGGCTTCACGGGTTTCGCGCTCGTGGCCAGGTCTTCGATCAGTTTGTCGGTGTCACGCATCGCCGCCACCTTTCAGCGCCGCGCGTAGCGACAGCATCGCGCGGTGCAGCAACGATTTCAGCGCGGGCACGGATTGTCCGCTCTGTGCCGAGGCTTCGGCGAGGGAGAGTTCTTCGATTTTCAGCATGCGTACGGCCGCGCGCTGTCCGGCCGGCAAGGCGGCCAGAGCTGCCGCAATTTCGGTGCGTGTTTCGTGCCGTTCATCGACGCCCGTTGTTGGGTCGGCAACGTCAGGAACTGCGTCGGATGTTTCGGTTTCGACCGCGGCGCGTCGCGTGCGGGCGCGCAGGGCGTCAATCGCGCGGGCTTTGGCGACGGCTGCAACCCAGGGCTCGACCGGGCGGCCCGGTTCGTATGTTTGCCGGATGCGATGGAGGCTGAGCAAGGTTTCTTGCACCACGTCTTCGACCAAACCTGCGTCGCGGTGATAGCGCCTGGCGATCACACGAACGAACACCGCCGCTTCTTTGAGGAAGCCGCTGTAGGCGCGCTGGTCGCCAGCTTGCGCGGCCACCATCAGGCGCTGCCAGCGCACGGATGCCGTTTCGCTCGTCTCGTCGTCTTGCTGCACGAGCGCCCAGAGTCCCTCGATGACCGGCGCGATCATCACGAACGCGCGCGTCCCGTCAATGGAAGGTCCGGTCCTGAGCGCGAAGGTCCGCATGCCTCTGAGTTCGTTCGAAACTGGGATTTGTTGCGCGCGATCACGTGTCTGTGACGGCGAAACTTTTGTCCTTAACCGGGCGAACAACCCTGCAGAGACCCAGAAAACCAGGAGATAACCCTCATGAAGTCCGTCTTTTCGAACCTCTTCGGCGCATTCGCGCTTACCGCGGCCTTGTTCTCCGCACCGGCCGCGTTGGCCCGCGACGCGGACGTCTATACCGGCACGTTCTCATCGCTCGCGGTCGGCGGGTACGACGCGGTCGCCTATTTCAAGGCGGGGCATCCGACGCCCGGTAACGCTCAGTTCTCCACCGAGTTCAAAGGCGCGACATGGCGCTTTGCATCCAAGGAAAATCTGGACGCGTTCCGCGCGAACCCGGCGGCGTATGCCCCGCAATACGGCGGCTATTGCGCGTGGGCGGTGAGCCAAGGCTACACCGCGTCCGGCGATCCGCAGTTCTGGAAGATCGTCAACGGGAAGCTCTATCTGAACTACGACGGTTCGGTGCAGGCGAAGTGGGAGAAGGACATCCCCGGCTTCATCGCCAAGGCGGACAAGAACTGGCCCGGCGTTTTGAACTGAACGCGCCGTCTATCGACACCATACCTTCCTTTTGCGGGCTTTGGGGGCGACCCTTGGACCGCTGACACCACGAGTGCGAGCCATGGCCAAAGACCTCCACGACTTGGAATTGACGACAGTGCGGGCTGAGACGGTTGCCGCTTATAACGTGTTCGCGGGCGATTGGATCGGCCATGGGCCGCGGGTGCGGTCGATCTTCACCGCAGCAGATGCGGACGCGGACTGCGCGCTGGTCAACGCGCACGCGGCTGCGGTGCACATGGCGCTGGAGGCGGCGCCTGGGTTTAAGACGGCGCGCGGATATCTTCGGCGGGCGCGGAAGGTCGCGCCCTACGCGACAGCGCGCGAGCAGGCGTTCGTGTCGGCGATCAACGATTGGTGGCGCGGGAATGTGCCCGGCGCGCTGAAGCGGATGAAGACCATCGTGGCGCAGAACCCGGCCGATATCGTCGCGGCGAAATGGGCGCAGTATCTCGCGTTCAATCAGGGCGATGCGGTGGCGATGTTGGAGGTTGCGAAAGCGATTGTGCCGGCGCATCCCAATACGGCCGGCGCGTGGAGCATGCTTGCCTTCGCGCACGAGCAGAACAATGCGATCGGCGTCGCGGAAGAAGCGGCGTACCGGGCGCTCGAGATCGATGCGCAGGATCCGTGGGCGCATCATGCGATCGCGCATGTGATGGAGACGCGCGGCAAGGCCGAGGACGGGATCGCGTTCTTGACGAAGCGCGCGCCCGGTTGGGCCGATCGCAGCATCTTCGTGCGCGAGCACAACTATTGGCACTTGGCGTTGTTCCACATTGACCGCGAGGACCACACACGCGCGCTTGAAATCTTCGACAAGCATTTGTGGGGCGAGTGGCGCGAGTTTGCGCAGGAGCAGATTGGTGCGATCTCGGCGCTTTGGCGGCTGGAGATGCGTGGCGCGGATGTCGGCGCGCGCTTCGAGCCCATCGTCAAGAAAGTGATCGAGCGCTGGCACGAGCATATCCTGCCGTTCAACGATTTGCACTTCGTCTATACGCTCGCGCGCGGCGGGCGTGCGCGGCAGGCGCAGGAGTTTCTGGCGTCGATGAAGCGGCACGGCGCGCAAGACGTGACCGGCGTTTGGGAGTCGGTGGCGATCCCGTGCGCGGAGGGTTTGATCGCCTATGCGAAGGGCAGGTTTGCGGACGCCGCCGAGGCGATCGGGCCGGTGTTGCGGCGGCTGCACCTCGTCGGCGGAAGCCATGCGCAGCGTGACGTGTTTGTGCAGACCTGGATCGACGCCAGCGTGCGCGCGGGCCGCCATTCTGCGGTCGCCAGCGTGCTCGATATGCGGGCGCGTACGAAACCCAAGGAAGCCGCGCGGCTGATGCAATTGGTCGCGAAGGCTGCGTGACTTGCGTGGACTAGCCCCCGTTTGGGGCCGGTGCTAGCGTTCGCTTGCGATGACGCGGGACATGGTGAAATCGGTTGCGATCTACGGGCTTGTGCTTGGCGCAGGCGCGTTCGTGCTGCAGTGGCTCCAGTACCAATACATCGCCCGCGTGTTCGCGCCGGAAATCTACATCGGGCTGATCGCACTCGCCTTTACGGGGCTTGGCATTTGGGCGGGCGTGAGGCTGACGCCGAAGGCGGTCAAGGGACCTTTCGAGCGCAACGAGGCGGCGCTGAAGGCGCTGGGGTTGACCGAGCGCGAGGTGCGGGTGCTGGAGTTGCTGGCCGCCGGCAGCGCGAACAAGGAGATCGCGCGCGATCTCGACATCTCACCCAACACGGTCAAGACGCATGTCGCGAACCTGTTTCTGAAGCTTGAGGTGCAACGGCGCACGCAGGCGATCCAGAAGGCGCGGGAGCTGGGCCTGATACCCTAGGAAATCTCCGAAATCACCCTTTCGGGCGATGGCGGATATCTAAGCCAAGCGCTACACAACGCCCGAGAGACGCCCATGCTTCCCGAAGACCTGAACCGCCGTGACGTGCTTGCCCTTGCTGGTGCGGGGGCGTCGATCGCTGTCATGGGCACAACGCAAGGAGATCAGCAGATGGAGCGCGTAACCGGGATTGGCGGATTCTTCTTTCGGGCGAAAGACCCGACGGCACTTGCCAAGTGGTATGAGGAAAACCTGGGTGTGAACAGCGTGCCGAAGGACTACGGCGGGAAGGCTTGGCGGACCGAGGCGGGGACCACGGTGTTCGCGCCGTTCAAGCAAGACACGACCTATTTCGGCAAGCCTGAGCAGATGTGGATGCTCAATTTCCGGGTGCGGAGCCTGGACGCGATGGCGGCGCAGTTGAAGGCGCGCGGCATTGCGGTCGAGGTCGACCCCGAGACCTATCCGAACGGGCGCTTCGGCAAGGTGGTCGATCCTGAGGGCAACCCGATCCAGCTCTGGGAGCCGGGCGGCGTCGACAAGGGATAACTCGTCCCCCAACGGGCGGATTTTAAGGCAATCACCCTTTCGGGCGATACATTCGTGCGACGTCGGCGGGTAGTTCGTTGGGCCTCGTCAACGCTCTCAGGAGGGGCATTCGCATCCCATGATCAACATTATCTTTCTCTACGGCACGTTCGCCGGCCTGATCGTCATCGGCGTCATGATCGGGTTCATCGTCGCGGCCAACGGCCATCCGGAGATGAGCGACAACTCGCTCTTCACCGGCTACCTCACCATGATCGTCGCGCTCTCGATGATCTTCTTCGGGGTAAAGCGGTATCGCGACCGCGACCTCGGCGGGGTGATCAAGTTCGTGCCCGCATTCCTGATGGGGCTTGGCATCGCGATCGTGGCGGGGGTTATCTACGTCGCCGGGTGGGAGGTCTACATGGCCGCGACCGACGGATCGTACATGAAGGCCTACATGGACCACTACATCGCGGGCGAGAAGGCGAAGGGGTTGGCCGGCGCGGCGCTCGACAAGCTGGTCGCCGAGATGGACGCCATGACGGCCGCGTACACCACGAATATGCCCTACCGGATGGGGCTCACGTTCCTGGAGATTTTCCCGGTTGGCGTCATCGTCGCACTGATCTCGGCGGCGCTGCTCAGGATGCCAAAGTTCCTGCCGGCAAGAGCGTAAGCCGAAAACGGAATACAGAGAACGGGGATCGGAGGGGCTACCTTCCGATCCCTGTATTCCGTCGTCCGTCGTCCGATCGTGTGGCTTTGCGGTACTTGAGAAAATAGACGCAATCGAATCCGTTACATGCGTTACATCGGCGGCTGTCCGCCGTTTTTGACGTTACATAT
>JANNEL010000364.1:0-7558 GCA_031378595.1 Alphaproteobacteria bacterium | reverse complement strand
GGTGTTGTTCGTCACTGCGTCCAGCACGGGCCTGCCGTTCTACGCCAGCAGCGTAGACAAGGGTGATAAGTTCAAGTGGACGATCAGCATGTTTCCGCAGGCCGACCCGGCCAAACCGCGCACCAATTTGTATGGCGCATCGTGGTCGGTGTTTAAGACCACGCCCGAAAAAGAATTGGCGGCCTGGCTGTTTATGAAGCACTTCACGTTGGCCGAGAACACGGCCAAGTTCGCGAATAAGCGGCAACACCGAAACGGATTCGCCCACACTCGCCGCATGCACCCAAACGAGCGGCCCCTTCGGCCGCACGCGGCCTGGCCGCCCAAGCCGTTCGGGCAACCGGTCCTCATCTTCTTTACCTTGCGCCAAACGCTGCCGCAAAAGCCGCGCGGCGAACGGTTCGGCGATGCTCGTCATCTTGCGATACGTGGCAAGCAATCGCGAGCGCGGTGTTTCGGCCATCACGCGACAGCCCCTTGCGGCATCACGTCTTCCGGTTCGACCGGCGTAACACCCATGATCTCGTCGGCCTGGTTCGTGACCGCGTTCAAGCCCGCTTCGACCGAAAGCCGCGCGCTCTCAAGAGCTGCACCCTCCGCATCGCGCGCGATAAAGATCGGCTCGCCCCAAACGATCACGCCGCGCGAGAAGGGCAGCGGCAACACAAAGCGATCCCACGTCGAAAGCACGACGCGCGAGCGTGCGCTGAAACTGCAGGGCAGAATCGGCACGCCGGCCATCCGCGCGACGGTGACGATCCCGTCCGTCGCCCGCATGCGTGGGCCGCGCGGTCCGTCCGGCGTGATGCCCACATACTCGTTCGCCTTCAGCGCCTTCAGCATCCCGCGCAAAGCCCCGACGCCGCCGCGATCCTTGACTGACCCCGGTTTCGCGGCCGAGCCGCGCACGGTGCCATGCCCGAAATAGCCGATCGCGCGCGCAATCAACTCGCCGTCGCGATGCATCGAAATCAGCATCGAAATCTTCGCACTCGTCGGCCACATCGCAGGCAGGATCAACAGCCGCCCATGCCAAAAACCGATGATGAACGGCTTGCCCTCGCGCCAATAGCGTTCGGCGGTGTTCGCGTTGCGAATCTCCCAGCGCCCCGTCGCCCACGCGAGCCGGATGTACTGCGCGATCAGCCAGCACCCGATGCCACGCAGCGTTTCAGACTTGCGGATGCGCCGCCAAAGATCGTCGAATATGGCGCTCATTCGGCGACCGCCGCAGGTGTAACCCGCGTCTCGGCGCTGCGTGTGAGCCGTGCGTAAACGCCGTTGCGCGCCAACAGCTCGCCATGCGTGCCCTGCTCGACGACCCGCCCGTGCTCCAAAACGACGATCTTGTCGGCATCGACGATGGTGGAAAGCCGGTGCGCGATGACCAGTGTCGTGCGGTCCTTCATGAGCTCGCCAAGCGCCCCTTGCACCGCGCGCTCGCTTTCGTTGTCGAGCGCCGACGTAGCCTCGTCGAGCAGAAGGATCGGCGCGTTCTTCAACACGGCCCGCGCGATCGCAATGCGTTGCCGCTGCCCGCCGGAAAGCCGTGCGCCGGCCTCACCGACCTTCGTCTCATAGCCGTTCGGCTGCGCCATGATGAACTCATGCGCAGCTGCGGCCCGCGCTGCCGCCTCGACCTCGCCGCGCGTCGCGCCGGGCTTTCCGCACGCGATGTTGTCGGCAATGGACTCGTCGAACAGAAACGGTTCTTGCGTAACCAGCGCGATCGAATCGCGCAGCGACGCGACGCTCACGCTGCGAAGGTCCTGTCCGTCGATTTCGATCCGGCCGCCCGTGACATCGTAAAAGCGCAGCAACAAATTCAGCATCGTACTCTTGCCGCCGCCCGACGGGCCGACAAGAGCCACTGTCTTGCCCGCAGGCACGTCGAACGTCACGTGGTCGAGCGCGGGGATCGGCGCGGTGGCGTATTCGAAAGATATGTCTTTGAACGCGATGCT
Source organism: Alphaproteobacteria bacterium (assembly GCA_031378595.1). Classification (GTDB taxonomy): domain Bacteria; phylum Pseudomonadota; class Alphaproteobacteria; order Micropepsales; family Micropepsaceae; genus SZUA-430. The sequence continues at coordinate 5,594 of JANNEL010000364.1, read as the reverse complement.
CGCGCGGCGCGGCGACGCTGCAAGCTTCAACGTATCGCGTGCCTGGTCCACGATCTCCGCCGGCGCATCGAGAAGCGCATACGAACGCTCCGCCGCCGCCGAACCCTCCGAAACCGCCGTCCAGAAATTCGAAAGCGACCGGATCGACTGATACGACATCATCATCGACGCCATGAACGACGTGAAGGTCGCAACGTCCATCCCGCGAGAGGCGGCGTAACCGATCACCACGCTGATCCCGGCACCCGCCAGAACCTCGGCCGTCGGCGTCGCGGCCATGCGCGCACGCGCGGCTTTCATCCAATGCTTCATGCGCTCGCCGACGATGTCGGTCGCGCGCGCGATCGCGTGATCTTCCATGCGGTACGCTTTGACGACGCGTCGCCCGTCCAGGGTCTCGGAGAGGTGCGTGGACAAATCCCCCGTCGCGACCATACCGCGGGTCGTAGCTTTCTTCGTCTGGCGCCCAAGATTGAGCGTGAACAGCGCCGTGACGGGCAGCACGGTGCAAAGCACGAGCGCCAGAGGCCAATCCTGAATGAACATGACGATGCTAAGCCCGACGATCGTCAGCACGTCGCGTGCAAGCCCTTGCGTCGTGCGCGTCACCGTCTCGCGGATCATCATCGCGTCGTTCAAAAACCGCGCCGAAAACTCGCCCGAGTGCATCGCGTTCAGCCGCGCCAGATCGTAATGCGTGATCTTCGAAAACAGGGCGACCTGAAGATCGCTCACGACCTTCTGCCCGACGCGCATCAGCGAGACGCCGCTCGCGTACGAAATGCCCGCCTTCACGGCCATCAGACCGAACAGCATGGCGGGCACCAGCACGATCATCTGCGGATCGGGTTTGCCCATCTTCGGGAACAGCGTCTTCACGACATACTCGAGCAGGTAGGCGACTGTGCCGGTGAGCGCAGCTTCGGCCACCATCAACGCGACGATCAGCGCAATCGTCGCGCGATACGGGCGCACGAAATCGCGCGCCAGCCGAAACAACGGCCGCGTGTGGATTGCAGAAGAATTCGTCACGCTAACGTTCGCCACCCTCGATGCCGTGCCGGAAGAGGGGCGAAACTAACATGGCGCCAATGGGTTAACCACATCCGCGACCCGCGGATGGTTACTTGGTGCGCCCCGGTTTTGCGCCCTTTCCACTGCTCTTTGCGGCAGGCTTTTTCCGCCCGGCAAGTTTGGCGCGCGCCTCCTGTGCAAAGGCCGCCGTTTCCTCGGGCTGCAACAGGTCATGCAGGTGCACCACGAAGTACCGCATATGCGCGTTGTCGACGGTCGCCTGGGCGGCCGATTTCCACGCGTCGCGGGCCTGTGCAAAGTTCGGATAGAGCCCGACGAAGTGAACCTTCGAAAGGTCGCGAAACTCGACCTTGTTCAACGACGCCAGCTCGCCGCCAAACACCAAATGCAACAACTGCTTCGTCATGAGTGATCCCAACACCTGAGGGCCCGCGTGATGACGCAAACCGGTGTCACGCGTCAAGCGCGGTCTGGGACATTCCGGGCAGGCTCAGCAAAAGAGCGGGCGGGACGCCCGCGCTCCCAGGGCAAGCGATCATGCACGAAAGCTTCCGCGCTATGAAAGACTCAATCGAAGTAACAATCGGTGACGGGATGCTCTAGCCCTGGGAGCGCGGGCGTCTCGCCCGCTCTTGCCGCGCTCAGGGCAACTTGATCGCTCCGGTGCGCTCCAAGATCGCAGCGTGGAGTGCGGGCCCCGCGCAAATCAAACTGCGGTGGAGCGGTGCGGGTTGATTATAGGCAAGCGGTGCGCCCGAATGCATTGTCGCAAGCCCGCCCGCTTCCTGCATGATCAGCGTGCCCGAAGCCGAGTCCCACTCGCACTTCGTCGAAAGCGCCATCATCGCGTCGTAGGTGCCGTTGGCCACCAGCGCCATCCGATAGGCGATGGAGGCACGCTTGCCGATATCCATCGCCGGCCACGGCTGCGGCCACGCCGGATGCTTGATCACATCCTGCGCCACCAGCATCCGGCAACCTTCCAGCTGAGCCCGGTCGGTGACGTGGATCGCGGCACCGTTCAGCGTCGCACCTCCGCCAAGCGCGGCCGCGAACATCTCTTCCGTCAGCGGATTGTAAATCGCTGCAGCGACCGGCAAGCCCGCCTCGACCACTGCCGCGCAAATCGTAAACTCGGGCTTGCGCTTGATGAAGGCGAGCGTTCCGTCGATCGGATCGACGACAAAGATGCGCGCCTTCGTCAGCCGGTCGGTGTTGTCCGCGCTCTCTTCCGAAAGCCAACCGTAGTCAGCACGCGCCGCGCACAAGCGTTCGCGCAAGAACTTGTCGACGGCCAAATCCGTCTCGGTAACGGGATTGCCCTTCGACTTTTCCCAACTCTTCGAAATGCCTTCAAATCCGGCACGCGCAATCACGCCCGCCTCGCGCACGGCGGCAACAAGCAGTTCGCGATCAGCAGTCATGTCGCCCAAAGCGCTTCACCTTTCACATCGCGGCCCACGACCGCCAAACTTGATGTGTTCTAGGAGAAGGCTAGAGGCTTGTCACCGCTTGAACGCAGGCGGCGGAAGCGTGATTTGCGCGGTGCCAACGGTTCCGGTTTGCAAAAAGCGCACGATCTCTGCTTGCGCGGCTTCGCTCTGCTCGAAAATGTTGTGCCCCGCGTTTACGACAGTCAGCCGTGTCGCGCGGTGAAACTGCGGCAGCAACTCTTCTTGGCTCTCGATCGGCGTGCGGCCGTCCATGGTGCCCATCACGAGCAGTGTCGGGACGTCGGTCGATAGCGGCTTCCGGAAATCGTCGCCAAGCACGAGTTCCGGCGCGACGTCGTAGACGTGCGGCATCGGGAAGTTCCCCGCATCGCCCAATATCGCCGTTGCCGCCTGCCGCGCCACCAAGTCCATCCGCGGTCGCGACACGCCGGAGGCCAAATCCATGAGCTGCGGCATCCCTCTCATGTGCGATAGCTCAGGGTAGATCGCGCGCACCATCAAGTCGGCCGCGGGTTGGAACTGCCCCGCATCCAACGCGGCATAGAAGTCATGCAGACGCACAAGTCGTTCAGGGTCGGAAATGAACGCAAACGAAGCCAGCAACTGGATCGCAAAGCCGCCGAGCCGTACCTGCACCGGTTTACCGGCGGCATCGTTGACGCTCAGCGTCACCGGTTCATGGTCGAGGCGCGCATGCACCCGCCGCATGGTCGCGAGCATACCCGTGTCGCCCGAAGTTGCGGCAACCCGCGCGAGAAATGCATCGAAATGCGCCGGCATTTTTACGGTTTGGTCGAGCCCTTCCAATCCCGCCAACACAACACGGTTGACCGGCACGCCGCGCTTCAGCGCCGCCATGCCGAGATGCGTGCCATAGCTCAAACCAACGAGATTGAGCTTTTCGACGCCGAGCACCCGGCGCACCTCGTCGAGATCGGCCGCACTCTCTACCGTGTTGTAACCGGCAACGTCGGCCCCCTTCGAACGCCAAAACGCGATGCAGCGCGCGAGTTCGCGGCGATACGTGCCCGCAAGATTCGCGCGGTCGAGCGGCTGTGCGGGATCGAACGGCTGCGTCTCGCAAACGGGCAGGGCGTCGGAAAGGCCAGTGCCGCGCTGCTCTAACAAGATGACGTCGCCCACCTCGCGCAGCCGGTTGAAGAAGGCAAAGCGCACGCCCTGACCGTTGCCGACGGCCGAACCGCCTGGCCCCCCGGCGAGATAGACGACGGGAAACCCGGGCTTCGCGCCGGTCGCCGGTAAGCGAACGAACTTGATTATGATAGCGCGCGCGTTCGGATTGGCGCGGTTCTCCGGCACGCTGAGCGTGACGAGTTCGCCTTGCGCCTGCGCGCCACCCGGGCCGGTCAGCGTGTACGGTTCGCGCCTAACCTCTGACGCGGACGCTGTGGCGACAAAGAAAAGCGCGGCACAAACGGCGATGGTGATTCTCATTCGTCGCTCTCCTGGTCGGATGTCAGATAGGAATGAAGCACGTCCGCAAGCGTCGCTTTCATCTTCGTGATTGGTTGACGCGCCGCGTTCGCAGCCGGTGCATTCGGAAACAGCACCACCTCGCGCACGGCGGTGCCCACGATGAAAAAGCCGGTGCGTATCGCGTACGCCTTGTCGGGGTGGCGGATTTCAGCGTGGAACGGGTGTAACGCGGCGACGATCTGTTCGTACATGGTCGTTCGCTCGCCGAGAATCGAACGCAGATCCTCAGGCTTGGTGCGCGCGTAAATCACGATCGCCCGCATCAGATTCTCGCGATCTTCGAATGAGGCCGCGAATTCGTCGACGATGAGACGGCAGGCGCGGCGCAACGTCAGCGGCCTGCGGGCAAGCGCTCCGCGAAGGCGCGCGACCCGCGCTGGTATCGCGGCGTGATAACGCGCGTAGAGAGCGGGTAGCAGTGCGTCCTTCGTGGGAAAGCGCGCATAGAACGACCCGGTCGAGCTTCCCGATTTCAGAACGATCTCGGCAATCGAAATATCGCCGAACGCGCGGCGCTCCAGCAGCTTTTCCGTCGCCTCTAAGATCGCTTTGAGCGTACGCCGGCTGCGGTCTTGCCGGGGCGCGTGAACGGGCATGCCGCTCTCCAATAGAACTAGAACCAAGTTCTAATTATGGAGAAGGCAAAGTCAAGCCGAGGTCTTTCGCGGCCGATCACAATCCGTTGTGCGAGCTAGCTCCCGGCGATCGTCATGCCTTCGATCCGGAGCGTCGGCGCGTTTGTGCCGTACTTGAAGATGAGATCGTTCGCTGGGCGCATCCGCAAGAACATGTCGTTCAGGTTGGATGCGATCGTGATCTCGCTGACCGGATAGGTGATCTTGCCGTTCTCGATCCAAAACCCGGCGGCGCCACGGCTATAGTCGCCAGTAACGCCGTTGACGCCCATGCCGATCAGCTCGGTCACATAGAGCCCGTCCGCAATGTCGGCGATCAGTGCTTCCGGTGTTTCCTTGCCCGGCACCAGATAAAGGTTCGAGACGGAGGGCGAAGGCGGCCCACCCGTGCCGCGCGCCGCATGCCCGGTCGAGGTCAGCTTCAACTGGCGCGCCGTCGCGCTGTCGAGCAGCCAAGTTTGCAGCACGCCGTCCTCGATCAAATTCATCGCGCGGTTGGCGACCCCTTCGCCGTCGAACGGCTTCGAGCGCACGCCGCGCACGATATGCGGATCGTCGACGATACGCGTGCCTTCCGGAAAAATCCGCTGCCCCATCTTTGATTTGAGGAACGATGTTCCGCGCGCAATCGACACGCCGTTGATCGCGCCCGCCAAGTGCCCGACAATGCCGTTCGACACACGCGGGTCGAACACGACCGGGACCGACTGCGATTTCACTTTGCGCGGGTTAAGCCGCTTCAGCGTGCGCTCGGCGGCGCTGCGTCCTACCTTCTGCGGATCGGCGAGGTCGGCCAGATGATGCGCCGACGAATAATCGTAGTCGCGCTCCATGCCCGTGCCTTCGCCGGCAATCACGCTCACCGACACCGACACGCTGCTCGATGCATAGGCACCCGCGAACCCTTCGCTCGTCGCCAAAACGACGCCACCGCGACCCCACCCGGCGCTGGCGCCTTCGCTGTTGGTGATGC
>JANNEL010000322.1:0-3055 GCA_031378595.1 Alphaproteobacteria bacterium | reverse complement strand
GGCGCTTGAAGGTGTCGATCATCGACGCCCAGTACGGCGGCACGTTCGCCAACATCGTTTGCAAGTTCGAGGGGCCCACGATGCTGACGCCGCAAGCGAATTTCTTCGGCGTGAACGTGAGACCGACGAGAGCTGCGAACCCGCCGTACGAGCCGCCATAGATTGCAATCTTATCCTTCTGCGCGATGCGTTCCTTGACGGCCCAATCGACGGCGTCGATGAGGTCATCGTGCATCTTGCCCGCCCATTCCCTGTCGCCGGCGTTCACGAACGCTTTTCCCAAGCCCGTGGAGCCGCGGAAGTTCACCGTTAACACGGCGTAGCCGCGGTTCGAGAGCCATGCGTTTGGCGGGCTGTAGGCGAAGCTGTCGCGCGCCCATGGCCCGCCGTGGACGTTCAGCACCATCGGCAGTGGCTTGTCGGGGATGCCGTCGCCGTTTGCGTCGCTGCCCTTCGGCAGGGTCACGTAACTTACGAGGTCCAATCCATCACGCGCCTTGATGATGCGCGGGTGCGATTGGGGGAGCGGTGCGCCTTCGAGGCTTGGGCGGGCCGCAAACAGCGTGGTCAGCGTGCGCTTCGTGCGATCGAAGAGCGCGAACTTGATCGGTTCGCCGGGGTTGTCGACCCAGAGCGTCCACGCGTTGCCGTCTTTCGACTGGCTCAAGACGGCCCAGTAGCCGCTGACCTGTTTACCGAGGAAGGCGATGTCCTGTTTGATTTCAGGCTTCAGCGCCTTCCATTCCATCCGGTCATATTCGGCGGCATAGGCGAGTATTTCGTGCGTGAGTGGATTCTTGATCACGTACGTGATGTCGGCCTTGTCGGACGTCGCAAGCACCGTGCTCTTGCGCGTCGCCAGATCGATCTTGACGAGCGCGCTGGTGTCGCGGCCGCGGCTGTCGGTCATGTAGAACGACTTACCGTCGGCTGAGAAGAACAACGGCTCGGTCGTCAGGGCATCCTCGCCCGAAATCGTCGTGAACGGCTTCCATTCGGTGCCGTCGAGCCGCAGGATTTCTTGCCCACCGTCGGGCCGCGATTTCGCCGCGAGCCGCACGTCAAGGTTCTCGTCGGCGAACGTTGCGGTGAAGCCTTCGTTCTTGAGAACGAGCTTCGATTCGCCGGTCACGATGTTTAGCAGCCAAACGTCGTGCCAGCGTTGGTCGCGGTTGTTGAGGCCGACAAGAAGTTCGTCGGGGCGTTCGTAAGAATCCGCAACGACTTCGGCGCGCACGTTTTTGTATGGCGTCAGATCGCGCGTGCTGTTCGTCGAAAGGTCGACGGCATAGAGGTGGAAGTTCTCGTTGCCGGCCTGGTCTTGGAGGTAGAGCAGATAGGCGCCGTTGCGGGCCCAGAAATAGTTCATGATCGGGCGGCGCTTTTCCTGCGTCACCGGCTTTGCCGCCGCGATGTCGTCGACGGGTGCGATCCACAGGTTCAACACGCCGTCGACGGCTGCGGTAAAGGCGATCTGTTTGCCATCGGGACTTAGGTAAGGCGCGGTGCGTTCGGGGTTGCCGAAGAGAACCTTGCGCGGGATTAGATCGCCCGGGCCGAATCCGGCGGTCGCGGACGCGATGACGGCGGCTGTCGCCGCGAGCGCCAAGGCCGTCACCAATTTCCACCGACTTAGCCGCATTCAATCTTCCTGGTCGAGCAACGGGCGGGACCATAGTTCGTCCCGCCCTATTTACCGCTCACGATTGTGGCATGTTGAAGTGACCGAGGTGTTAGCTCGTTTGTCGCGCCACCCTATTGAATTTCAAAGGTGATGGAGACATTGGCGCTCACGGTCTGTTGACCGGCCGCGATCGGAACCGAGGCGTCCTGCGCGAGCTCCGCCCGGGCCATGCGCATCATGGGGACCGGAGGCATGATCGCGCTCGACTCGGTGATTTGAATGACCCGGCCGAGCGAGACGCCTGCCGCTTCGGCGTAGAGCTCGGCTTTGGCACGCGCATCGGCGACTGCTTTCTTGCGCGCTTCGGCGAGTACCTTTTTCGGCTCGTCGATGCCGAAAGAGATGCCGTCGATTTGGTTCGACCCGGATTGAACGAGCGTGTCGAGGATCGGACCCAAGTTCTTCAGGTTCTTCACGCTCGCGGTCACTTGGTTCGAGACTGTGTAGCCGACGATGCGCTGAGGCACCGTCTGGTTCGGCTGATAAGGCGGATATTTCGGCGACACGGAGAAGTTCGACGTTTGGATGTCATCTTCGCCGACGCCCGCATTCTTGAGTGCCGCGATGATGGCCGCCATGGCCGCGTTGTTCTTGGCGAGCGCGTCCTTGGCCGAAACAGCTTCGCTCACGACGCCTGTCGAGATCGATGCCATGTCCGGGCGCGATTTCACTTCGCCGAGGCCTGAGACGCTGATGATACGGGGCAAGGCGTTGTCGGGTGCGGACATGCTGGAGCGGGGTCCTATGAGGGTTGCGGCAGCCAAGGCCGCGACGATAACAAGGCCCGAGCCTGCCGCAATCGCACGAACGTTCATGGGGTTGGTCCTTTCAAGGAAGCGACTTTGCAAGCGATCATATCTTGCCCGATCGGGGCGGAACAAAGGCTGGGCCCTGCGACAAAGCTGGCATTGGCTTGCCGGCAGGTGAATGGCCGATCACAAAACTGAGGGCTTCGTTGACGCGCGCGGGTTTGCTATAGCGGGCGTCCCCTTGGAGGGGGCCTGTAGCTCAGTTGGTTAGAGCGGGCCGCTCATAACGGTCTGGTCGTAGGTTCGAGCCCTACCGGGCCCACCAGCCTTCGCTCGCGAAGTGAGCGAAGGCTGCCGCGCCGAAGCCCACTTCGGGCGAAGGCGGGCTTCACGCGAGCTTCGGCTTGGCAAGCCAGCCAAATCTTCGCTCACGGAACGCGAGTGAGGATTGCCGCACTTAAGCTCAACCTCCTAACCAGTCGTTGACGGACGCGCGCTGCTTTAACCGCTTGGAAACCGTCGCGGCCGCGCGGCGTTGTGCGGTGATCGGCATTTTATCGAAAAGTCTCAGCAGGAAAAAACCATAAGTTAGTACGTCAACGCAGAAGATGGGGTGTCTTCC
>JANNEL010000303.1:0-5133 GCA_031378595.1 Alphaproteobacteria bacterium | reverse complement strand
AAGCGCGATCGACCAAAACACGGCCATGAACGCGCTCATGCCCGTGACGAGCAGAACCGCGATCGCACCCAACGATATGAAGTGGTAGCCCTGCGCACGCGCCAACGCCCACGCCGTGCTCTCGCTGGTGCGCACCGGCTTGACGCCAAGGCGGCGCGCATCGGCCTCCACCATCAGCCAACACGAGAGGTAATAGAGCAGCGTGGGAGGCGTCGCCATCACCAGCACGTCGAGATAACTGACCTCGAGATACTCCGCGATGATGAACGCGGCCGCCCCCAGCGTCGGCGGCGACAGCAGCGCCCCGATACCCGCCGCCGACAGCAACCCGCCCGCAACATTCGGCGGATAGCCGGAGCGCTTCAGCATCGGCCAAGCGAGCGTCGCCAAAGTCACGGTCGTCGCAACGCCGCTGCCCGACACCGTGCCCAGCAAGAACCCAGACGCGACGGTCGCGCGCCCCGGCGCGGACGCACTCGGGCGCTTGCCGAACAACGCAAACGCCCATTCGATAAAGAACGTGCCTGCCCCGCTCTTTGCGAGCACTGCACCGTAGATCGTGAACAGCACAATGAACGTCGCCGCGACGTCCAGCGGCGTCGAAAAAATCCCCTCAAGCGTCAGATAGTTCTGACCGACGATCCGCTCGATCGATTTGCCGCGATGGCCAAACGGCTCGGGAAAATAAGGGCCGGCAAAAGCATAGATCAGGAAGGCGACCGTGATCAACGGCAAGGCCCACCCGGTCGTCCGTCGCGTCGCTTCTAAGATGCAGGCGATCAACCCGATACCAAGCCAAACCTCGATCTCAAGCGGCCGCGTCGCCCGCGTCTTCAACTCTTCAATGTGTGTAGCGAGATAGAAAAGCGCCGCCGTCCCGACGGCAATCAGCACCCAATCGACGATCCAAACCTGGTCGCGGTATTTGCCTTTCTGCCATGCAGGATAGAGCAAAAACGAAAGCGCGAGCACGAGCCCCAGAAACGCCGCCCGATACTCGGTCGTCCCGATCGAATACTGCGTCCAATAGAGCGCGAGCGTCGAGAGCACCAAGGCCAGAACACCCGCAACCCACGCCATAGGCTGAGACAATCGCCGCGTCGGTTGTTCGTCGGTAATCGTCTCGCTCATACTGCGAGCTCGTTTGGAATCACTTCCCCACGCCGCGCGCTTTGTAGAAGGCAAGAGCGGCCGGATGAAACGGCACCGCCGTTTTCGCCGCAGCCCCGGCGAGCGTCAACGCCTTCGCCTCCGGGTGAATCTTCTGCACCTCGGCCAGGTTGTCGAAAATACCCTTCAAAATCTTGGTCACCGTCTCGGTCTTCATATCCGCGCTCACGAAGATGATGTTCGCGACCCCGACGCCCGGCACGTCCTTGGGCACGTCCGCGTACACCGTCTTCTGCAGTGTGAACGCGCGATAGAGTCCCGGATACTTCACGTTGAGCTTGGCGAGAACGTCGGTGGCCGGCACGAACACGACCTTCGTGTTCCCCGTCGTCACCAAATCCGTGATCGCCGAAGTGGGCAGTCCGCCGATCCAAAACATCGCCTGGATCTTGCCGTCTTTGAGCGCGCCCACGGACTCAGCCACGCTCAAATTGTCGCGCGTGACGTCCTTCATCGGGTTCAACCCGCCCGCTTCAAGAATGCGGTCGGCAATCGCCTCCGTGCTCGACCCCGCCGAGCCGACGGAGACGCGCTTGCCCTTCATGTCGGCGACCTTGACGATCTTCGCGTCCGCCCGCGCGACGATATGCACGAAGCTGTCATAGAGCACCGCGATCGTCGCAATCTTCTGCGGGCCGGTATCCTTGTACGCGCCGACGCCCTTCACCCCGTCGACGGCCGAATCGATCGTCGACAGCCCGATATCGGCGTCGCCTGCGGTCACGAGCTTTATATTGTCGACCGACCCGCCGGTGACTTCCGCCGTCACCTGAAACCCCGCGACCTTCTGCGTCAGGATCCGCGCGAGGCCGCCGCCAAACGGGTAATAGACGCCGCCCGTGCCTCCGGTCGCGATCGAAAGCCTGAGCGTCGATGCAGCAAAGGCGCCACCCGCCGCGAGCGTGGCGATAACAACGGCAGCAACCGCAAGACGGGCATTCATGAGCGCAATCCTCGAATAGGGCGGCGGACTGTGCCAAGCCTTTGCGCCGGGCGCAATCGGCGCTATTCGTGGCCCCTCAATGATCAAAATCACCGACACCATCTCGATCTCGGAGGACGAACTCACGGAGACGTTCGTCCGCGCCTCGGGCCCTGGCGGGCAGAACGTCAACAAACTCTCGACCGCGGTCGAGTTGCGCTTCGACGCGCGCCTCTCGCCGAACCTGCCGACCGACGTTTCGATCCGCCTGCAACAACTCGCCGGCCGCCGCCTTACCAAGGACGGCATCATCGTCATCGAAGCGCAAACGCACCGCACGCAGGATCGCAACCGCGCCGACGCGCTCGATCGCCTGGTGACGCTGATCCGCCAAGCGGCTCACGTCCCCAAACCCCGCAAGAAGACGAAGCCCTCCCGCGCCGCCAAGGCCCAGCGCGTCGACACCAAAAAGCGCCGCGGCAGCGTCAAGCGCATGCGCTCCGGCCGTCCCGATCACGACTAATCGCAAAAGAGGCACGCCCCATGACCATCTCCACCGACTTCCTGGTTCAGCGCAAGAACATGCGCGAAACCAAATTCGTCGAAACGCCGCTCGCACTGAAACCCGGTCAAGCGCTGATGAAGGTCGACCGCTTCGCCTTCACCGCCAACAACGTCACCTACGGCGCGTTTGGCGATGCAATGATGTACTGGAACTTCTTCCCAGCGCCCGAAGGCTGGGGCCGCGTACCCGTCTGGGGCTTCGGCGACGTGATTGAGTCGCAAGCCGACGGCGTGAAACCCGGCACCCGATTCTACGGCTATTTCCCGATGTCGACGCATCTCATCGTCGATCCCGCACGCGTTACGCCGCACGGTTTCTTCGACAGCGCGGCCCACCGCCAAAAGATGGCGCCGGTCTACAACAACTACCTGCCTGCGGGCGGCGATGCCGGTTACGGCAAGAATCGCGAAGCAGAGCAATGTCTACTGCGCCCGTTGTTCTCAACGTCGTTTTTCATCGACGACTTCCTGGCCGACAACGACTTCTTCGGCGCACGCGAAGTCATCCTATCCAGCGCTTCGAGCAAGACCTCGCTGGGCCTCGCGTTCCTTCTACGCGAGAAGCGCCGCGGCCAAGTGGCCGTCGTGGGCTTAACCTCCAAGTCGAATGTGCCGTTCGTCGAAAAGACCGGCTACTATGATCGCGTCGTGACCTACGACGACGTCAAAGCAAGCCCACGCGACAAAACCGCCGTCTATGTCGACATGGCCGGCGACAGCAAACTGCGCGTCGCCGTGCACAGCCATTGGAACGAAAACCTCAAATACAGCTGCGCCGTAGGCGCCACACATTGGGATCATATGGATCAGACCGGCGACCTGCCCGGCCCAAAGGCAACGCTGTTCTTTGCCCCCACGCAAATCAAAAAGCGGACCGACGATTGGGGCTGGCAAGGCATTCAGGAACGGCTCCGCGAAGCAGTCACGAGCTTCCTCCCCTCTGCCGCAGGCTGGATGAAAATCATCCCCGGCAGCGGCCGCGCCGATGTCGAGCGCGTCTATCGTGCTATGTTGGAAGGCAAGGCGAAGCCCGAAGAGGGCCACATACTCTCGCTGTAGCGGGTGAAGGGGGACGAATGCGTTGGTTGATCGCACTGGCGTTCGCGATGTTCGCGAGCGCTGCCGCCGCCGAACCACCCACCGTCAACGTCCTCGACGTCCCAACGCTGAACGCGCTCGAAGACGGCGGCTTCTCGCTTTCGGAGCAACTCGGCGGCCAGCGCACCTCTGTCACCAGCGAGCTCTATGCTCGCAACGCTTTCTACAAAAGCCTGGCCGACACGATCGGCCGGCCCATACCCCACGACGCACGCACCGATCAGCTGCCGCAAGTGATCCCGCCGGGCTTGGGCGACATCCCGGACATGGTGCGCCTGATCCGGAACTTTGAAGACAAAGGCAAACGCTCCACGAACGACACGAAGGGTGGCTATTTCATCCGCTATCTGTCGAACAACTCGCAATATCCTTACACGATCGAATACGACGGCGACGAACCGCGCCACTTCGACCAGCGTTGGCTCGCCTCACCGTTCGGCGCGATGAAGTTGATCGGCATCGTCAACCGCATGGACCGTGTGGACTTCGACCCTTCAAGCTGCGGAGAGGTCCGCTTCATCTACCGCCTCTCCTACCGCACACGGAACTCGAGCTCGTCGCTGCCGTTCTTCTTAAACGTCGTACGCACCTATCCGAAGCAGCCGGACTGCAGCGCCTTCGCGCGCCGTTGGCTCGGCAAACAACCCGTCGCGAGCCTGAAGAACGGCGCACTTCGCGATCTCTCACTCAAGCAAATCGAACTGAACTTCCAATCGCTGCGCTTTACCTCGGGCTACATGCACGACTTCGGCGGCCAGGCGATGTACATGCAGCGCATCTTCCGCGCCGACGCGGGCCGCCTTGTCCCCGTGACACTCGAGAACACGCCGGACGTGCTCGCCGTTCAGCGCAACCCCGCTTTGCTCACCCGCTTCGTCGACTTCCTGAAACAAGGCGATCACCTGGCCAAGCTCGACAACGGCACGCTCGTCGTCGATTTCGACCCGGGGTTTCTGACCAAGTTCGCAATCTCATGGTCGACACTGGGCCGCGCCAGGCTCGCGAACAAGCCGTATTCCACGCTCTTCGCGCCCAATCGCGCGCTTCTGGAATCGATCGATATTCGGAACCTGAAATACATCAAGTCGCACGACGCGCTGGTCGAACGGCTGAACAACCTAACCTGCATGGGCTGCCACCAGACGAGCGGGACGGCGGGCTTTCATTTCCTTGGCACGGCGGACGAGCGCTACTCGCACCATTTCAATCGCCAGCAACTGCCGCTCTCGCCGCACGCCTTTGCGGAAATGACGCGCCGCCAAGCCTACGTTGAAGCGCTCGCCGCCGGCGCCAGGCCGAACACATTCCGCCCGCATTCGGCCTTCCCTGCCGCCGCGTGGAAACCGCCAGGCACGCCGCCCGCGTTCAAGACGGCGACC
>JANNEL010000289.1:0-2418 GCA_031378595.1 Alphaproteobacteria bacterium | reverse complement strand
CTCGACGACCGCAATCCCATCGGCAAGCTTCAGCGCCGTTTCCAAGCTGTCCGGCAACCGGTTGCCGACATCGCGCGTGACTGCCAAACGGTCAACCACGATGTCGATGTCGTGCTTCAGCTTCTTGTCGAGGGTCGGCACCTTGTCGATCTCATAGAACGTGCCGTCGACCTTCACGCGCTGGAAGCCGCGCTTCTGCAGTTCCTGCAGGTCCTTCTTGTACTCGCCCTTCCGTCCGCGAACGATCGGCGCGAGCAGATAAAGCCGCGTCCCTTCCGGCAGCGCCATGATGCGGTCGGCCATCTGGCTCACCGTCTGGCTCTCGATCGGTAGACCGGTCGCGGGCGAGTAGGGCACGCCAACGCGCGCGAACAGCAGACGCAAATAGTCGTAGATCTCGGTGACCGTGCCGACCGTCGAACGCGGATTGCGCGACGTCGTCTTCTGTTCGATCGAAATCGCGGGCGACAGCCCCTCGATATGATCGACGTCCGGCTTCTGCATCAACTCCAAGAACTGACGCGCGTAGGCCGACAGACTTTCGACATAGCGCCGCTGGCCCTCGGCATAGATCGTGTCGAACGCCAGCGACGACTTGCCCGAGCCCGACAGCCCCGTAATCACGACCAGCTGGTCGCGCGGGATCTCCACGTCGACGTTTTTCAGGTTGTGCTCGCGCGCGCCCCGTATGGAAATGTTCTTTTGCATGAGCCCCTTAAGTGTACCCGATCGCGCCACGACTCACGCCCTCCACAAGATTCGAGCGCTCATAGCTTGACTTTTGGAACAGAACAAGAACAGTATCGCCCCATCGCCGTGGCGGGCCATTCATTCCGGTGGTTAATGTCCGCGGTCAAGCGCGAAACGAGAGAGGTAGAGTTATGGCTGGCGTCAACAAGGTGATCTTGGTTGGAAATATGGGTGCGGATCCGGAGGTGCGCCAGTTGCCGTCTGGCGAGCCGGTGGTGAACCTGCGGATCGCGACGTCGGAAAGCTGGCGCGACAAGGCCTCGGGCGAACGCAAGGAAAAGACCGAGTGGCACCGCGTGGTGATCTTCAACGAGAACCTGGCGAAGGTCGCGGAGAAATACCTGCACAAAGGCTCGAAGGTTTACCTCGAAGGCCAGCTGCAAACCCGCAAATGGACGAACAAGGACGGGCAGGAGCAGTACTCGACCGAGGTCGTGCTGCAACGCTTCCGCGGTGAACTCGTCATGCTCGACGGTCGCGGTGCCGATGGGCCTGCCATGGAAGGCGCCTCTGCCGGCGGTGGCGGCCGCAAAGCGGTCGCTGGTGGCCGTGGTGAAACCCGCGACTTCTCGGCCGATCCGGACGACGAAATCCCGTTTTGATCTCGATCTAGGGAAACCATGCGTCGCGACGTTGCGCCTTTGGCGTGACGACGCGACGTGAAGCGCGCGTGGCGACTATGACCGTGTACGTGGCCTTACTGCGCGCCGTGAATGTCGGCGGCACCGGCAAGCTCCCGATGGTGGAGCTCAAGGCGATGTGCGAGGCGGCGGGCTTCAAGAACGCGCGCACTTATATAGCCAGCGGCAACGTCCTATTCGAAAGCGCTGCGGCGGAAGCGCGGGTCAAATCGCTTCTGGAGGCACGCCTCAACAAATACGCTGGAAAGCCCGTCGGCGTCGTCGTCCGCACCGCGCGCGAACTCGCGGCTGTGCTCAAAGCGAACCCGTTTCCGAAGGCCGCACCCAACCGGACCATCGCCATTTTTCTCGATGACGCGCCGCCGGCCGATGCTTTGAAACAAGCAACGGGCCGCACAGACGAAGAAATGAAGCTGGGCACCCGCGAGATCTATGTGCACTACGGCGACGGCATGGCAGACTCGAAGCTGAAAATACCCGCGGCAAAAGCCGGCACGGCGCGCAACATCAACACGATTGGCGCACTGGTGAGACTCGCCGGCCCGGTTGACGCCGGCTAGCCAACCCACTCCGCCTCCGGCAGCCGCCAATAGGTGCCGCCTTTGCGCGCAAGCATCTTGTGCCCAACCATTTCGCGCCGGAATGTCTCGCGGTCGTGGTGGCGCCGCTCGATCGTAGCGTTGACTTCGGCCTCGCTATAGTTGCGCCCCTCCTCGAAGTGGCGCGCGAGCCAGGCGAGGATCGGCCGGCGCTTTTTCGGTGTCGCCGGAAACGCCTTCAAGCGACCCTCGGGCGTGAGGTAATTGAGCACGGCCTTGTCTTCGGAAGCACCCGCGACGGCCAACTCCGCGAGTTTTTCCTTCATCAGCATCGTCTTCGCGCGCAGTGCCAGCGTCTTCGTTTCAAGCGCGTAGCTATTCGTGTTCCCATCCTGTCGCTGGCTCACATGGCGCGACTATTTCAGCATCGGGAGTTGATTAGAAACGGTCGGCTAATTCAGCGAAACAAATGAGGCATGCTCCTTCAC
>JANNEL010000237.1:0-5527 GCA_031378595.1 Alphaproteobacteria bacterium | reverse complement strand
GTACGCGCACCTGATGGGTATGACTTGGTTTTGGTCCGACATTTTCGTGCCCGGCGACCTTGGCGGGTTGAAGGCTTCGCACGGGTACGATCCAGCGATCCCAGAGATGCACGGCGTGTTTTACGCGTGGGGCGCAGGCGTTGCGAAGGGCAAAGAGGTGTCGCGGCTCGACATTATCGACGTGCATCCGACGGTGATGCAGTTGCTCGGGCTTCAACCGGGTAATCCGGTCGATGGCAAGGTCGTCACGGAGGCGCTGGCGCCAGTGCCTTAGCGCAGCAGCGTCCGCGCTTGCGCGAACACGGCCTCGAACATCGGCGTCGTGAGTTTGCCGGTGTTCGTGTTGTAGCGGGAGCAGTGGTAGCTATCGATCAGCGTCACGCGGCCGAGGTCGTGCGTGGCGTTGTGCGCGAAGGTGTGCGCGCTGAGCTTCCTGCCGAAGGCGCGCAGTGTCGCGTCGTGGGCGATACGGCCCAAGGCGACCATCACTTTCAGATTTGGCATGCCTTCGAGCGTGGCGTTGAGGAACACGCGGCAGGTCGTAGCTTCTTCCGGCGTTGGCTTGTTCTCGGGCGGTACGCAGCGCACGGCGTTCGTGATGCGGCTATCGACAAGCTTCAGGCCGTCGTCGGGGCGTGCTTCATACTTGCCCTTCGCGAAACCGAATTTTAGCAGCGTGCCGTAGAGCAGTTCGCCGGCGTAGTCGCCGGTGAAGGGGCGTCCCGTGCGGTTTGCGCCGCCGACGCCTGGGGCCAGCCCCACGATGAGCAGGTGCGCGTCCGATTTGCCGAAGCTCGGGACCGGGGCGTTGAACCAGGTCGGTTCTTTCTTTGCGTTCGCGGCGCGATAGGTGACAAGGCGGGGACAGAGCGGGCAGTCGCGTGGCGGTTCTTCCATCGCGCGTAGAGCTGCACTTTGTACGCCGCGCATGCGCCGCTCCAAAATCTTTAGACGGGCCGTCTAGTAGCCGATTGGGCGCCAAGCGCAACAGGGATGATTTCGCCTTCGCTTTTGGGCACAGTGCGGTTTCCGGCATGGGAGAGACGCAGATGTTTAGCCACGTGACGCTTGGGACCAACGACTACGCGAAGGCGGAGAAGTTCTACGACGCAGTGATGGCGGTGTTGGGCCATCCGGTAATGTTCAAGGCGAGCGGCACAGCCGCGTACGGCACGCCGACGGGGCCGAAGGTCTTCATCGTGCCGCCGTTCGACGGCAAACCCGCGCGCTCCGGCAACGGCGTTCACGTCGCATTCCTGGTGCAAGAGCGTGCGAAGGTCGATGCCTTCCACGCAGCGGCGCTCGCGAATGGCGGAACGGATGAAGGCGCGCCAGGCCCCCGGCCGCAATACCACAAGAACTACTACGGCGCGTATGTGCGCGATCCGGACGGGAACAAGCTGCAAGCGGTGTGTCACCGCTCGGCGGGGTGATGTCTCCGATGTGCGTCGAGCACCATTTTCTCGACGAAAGCCGGCACGACGGTTGCGATCGCCGAGAGGTTTTGCGCTGTTGCACTGCTTGGGAAGTAAGGGCCGACAGCGTAACCAATGCCTATGGCGCCCAAGGTGACTTCTTTGGATAAGGCAATTTGTGACGCAATTTGCTCGGCATGATCGGAGAGTATCGTTGGCCAGTTGTCGTTCAGCGTGGAGTCGTCCACCGGTGCACCGTCGCTCACTACAATGAGGATTTTCTTGGTGCGGTGGTTGGCAGTTAGTCGATCGAAGGCCCACTGCAGTGCCTCGCCATCGATATTTTCTTTGAGCACAATGTCTTGGCGCATACCGGGGAAGATATGCGGACCCGGGGATGGTCCAATGGATCCATCCACGTGGACGACGTAAAGCACGTCATTGAGTCGACCAGGCAATGGTGGACAACCGTCATTCGCCCACTTTTCGCGCGAACGACCGCCTCGCCATCTTACAGTGGTGAAGCCTAACACGTCGGTCGTTATTCCGGCGCTTGTGAGCGCGTCGGCAAGCGCCTCGGCCGCTTCGGCAAGTGCGAGAGCGGGAAGACCGCGCAACGATCCCGAATGATCGAACAGTAGCGAAACAATCGTGTCGTCGCGCGCCTCTCTCGACAGCGTCTGAAGCAGGTGCGCGTGAAGGGCGCGACATTTCGTGCGCAAGGTCGCCGACATACGCATAAGCGCATCGTAGTCGACGTTCACATACGGGTTGATTCTTGCGGTTTTGTCTTGGGGGGCGGTGTCGGCGCGGACGAAAAGCGTCGCACCATCAATCACCTCGTCAAATTCGGTCGTATAGATGCGATACGCGGCGTTAGCGGGTTTGGGGTGCTGCGCGGGTATTTGCTCCTCACCAAAGAGGCGCTTAGCAACTGTTTGGAAACGTTGGATTAGAGAAGTCAGCATTTGCACAAGCGTCTGTAATGCCCGCGCACAATAGCACAACCCGTCACCCCTTCGTCTTCATCCAATCCGTTTGGCGGGCCCAGAAGCCGGTGACGGTGCGCGTCACCCAGCGTGGGCTGACTTGGGCCCAGGCTGCTGCGAGTTGGTTGGGGAGGCCGGGGACGAGGATCGTTTGGCCCGACATTGTTGCTTTGTAGGCTTGGGCCGCGACCTGTTTCGGGTCCGAGATCAGGAACGACGGCATCGCTTGCGCCGTTTCGGATGAAGCTTTCACCTCCGCCACCATGTTCGTGTCGGTGAGGCCGGGGCAGAGCGCGGTGATGTGCACGCCGGTGCCGCGCAGTTCTTCGGAGAGCGCTTCCGTCAGCGAAAGCACGTAGGCTTTGCTGGCTGCGTAGACTGCCATCGACGGGATCGGCTGGAAGGCGGCGAGCGATGCCACATTCAGGATGCGCCCGAAGCGGCGCTCCAGCATGTGGGGCAAGAGGTAAGATGTCAGCGCGGTCACAGCGCCGACGTTCAGCGCGATCAGTTGCTGAAATTTTTCCGGGTCGGTGTCGGCAAACGGGCCAACGTCGATGATGCCAGCGTTGTTGACCAGAATGTCGATCTCGACGCCATGTTCGTGCAGCGTTTCGACGATGGACTTCGGGCCTTCGGGCGTTGAGAGATCTGCTGCGATCACCAACGTGTCGGTGTCGTGGCCGGCGTTCAGTTCGCCGGCGAGCGCCATCAGCTTGTCTTCGCTGCGAGCAACGAGAACGAGGTGGTGGCCGTGTTTCGCGAATTCGCGCGCGAGTTCGGCGCCGATACCAGCGGACGCACCCGTGATCAGAACGCGGCCCAGCTGACGCTCACCCATGAGCGTCGGTTTTTTCGGCTGCGCTTTCTTCTTCGCGCGGGGCATTCGACGCATCCCCTTCCAGGTCTTCCGTACAACTCCCTCGTGCGGTTGGCCGCACGAGGGAGTGGTTTAGACGGAGCCCTGTTTACTTAAGCCGCGCGGCGAACCGACGCGACAAGCTTCGTGATCGGCTTCATGGTCTTCTGACCGCTTTCGCCGACGATCTCGCTGACTTCGCGGATCTGGCGGATCGAGCGGCGGAAGAGTTCCGTCACGGCTTGCTGCTGGATCTTCACCGCGTCGGCGAAGGTTTCAGCTTGGAGCGTGTCGCGCAGAGCTTCGAAGCTCCACACTACGTTGTCTTGCGCGTTGTCGACGATCTTCAGCGCGACCTTGCGGCCTTCACCACCGAACGCTTCGCCCGCTTCGCGGAACGCTTCGCCGGCGTCACGCAGGCCGTCCTGCATGCGCGAAACGAAGTGCGTCGCTTGGCTGCGCACGTTGTTCATCTCGAACGCCGTTTCGAACTTCGGCTGGGCCTTCGTACGGCCGTTCGCCTTCTTTTTTGCTTTCGCCATGTTTTTAGTCTCCGTCTTCAACCAGGGTTTCAGGAATTAGGCCGCGCGTTTCGCGACGGCTTTCTCTGCGGACTTCGCGTGATCGACGATCAGCGCGATAATCCGCGGGAGAAACTTTTTCGGCAGGTCGTGTGCCATGCCTTCGATGATTTCGAGCCGGGCGCCTTGGATGTTGCGCGCCGAGTCTCTGCCGCCTTCAAGCGGCGCCAAGGGATCCTTCGAGCCGTGAATCACGAGCGTCGGCGCCGTGATTTTTCTCACGTAGGGACGAAGGTCGCCCGTTGCAATGATTGCGGCGAGTTGCCGCCGTATGCCCGAGGGGTAGTACGAACGGTCGAACGCGATCTCGAGTTTCTTTTCGATCTCGCTCACGTCGTCGCCTTCGGTCTTGATCAGGCTAAACATGTCGACCGAGCGCTTGATGATTTCGTCGCGGGTGTTCGCTTTCGTGCGGTTCAAGAACAAGGGCACGGTGACGCGCGGGCTGGGGCCGCCGATGCGTGGGTTCAACGTGCCGGACATGATCGACGTCAAGGAGGCGATGCGGTTCGGGTGCGTGCCGGCCATGAGCTGCGAGATCATGCCGCCCATCGAGACGCCGACGAGATGGGCCTTCTTGATTTTGAGCGCATCCATGAGGCCGACAGTGTCGGCGACCATGTCGTGGAGTGTGTAAGGTGCCAGACCTTTAAAGCCGACGAGGCGCGCCGCCGCGTGGACGATCGGGTTCGGCGCGCGTTTGCCGTGGAGTTTCGACGTCAGGCCGATGTCGCGGTTGTCGAAGCGGATGACGCGGAAGCCTGCGTCGGTGAGCCCCTTCAACATCGCGTCCGGCCAGAACGTCATTTGCGCCGCAAGCCCCATGACGAGCAGGATCACCGGCCCGTCCTTCGGGCCGATGTCCTCGTACTCAATCGTCAGGTTGTTGGCTTTGACTTGCGGCATGGTTTTCTTGGTCGCTACTCGGCAGCCGAAACGATGGTGAGCTTCGGCTTCTTCTTGCGCGACTTCGCCTTCTTCTTCGGTGCCGACGTTTCGGGGACGACGGCGACCGGAACAGGTTCAACCTTCGGCGCGGCGACTGGGCGCTTCATGGCGGCGGCCTTCAGTTCCTCAAACGATTCCTGCAGGCAGTTCGCGTAGTTCTCAGGATCAGGCATGATCGAGCGGTCGGACGTGAACGCCACCGAGATGCGGCCGCAGTAGCTGAAGACCGGGTGGATGATGCCCATGCCTTCGAACACCGGCCCTAAGCCGAATTGCGTCACCAGGCGCGCGCCGTTCATGTAGAGCGGAACCGGCGGGCCCGGGATGTTCGTGATCACCGTGTTGAACATCGGCGCGATGCGGTTCGCCATGCCGAGGCGCACGTAAAGGCGCGCGGCAAGGCCCGACAGTGTCGAGGGCATGAGACGCGCGTACTCCGTCATTTGACGGGCGCCCGCGGCGTTCGTCAGCAACTTCGAGTTATCGGCCTCTTCGTGGACGTATTGCAGGCGGCCCAGCGGATCGGCGATGTGCGTGCCGATCGGAATCGTCATCGCGGCAACTTGGTTGCCGAGCGCGCCTTTTTCGTCTTTCGCGCGGACAGAGATCGGCGCCATGGCGACCATCGATTCCGACGGCAGTTCGCTCTTGCCCTTCAGGTAACGGCGCATCGCGCCACCAACGATCGTGACCACGACGTCGTTCACTGTCGCGCCTTGGCAACGCAAACGAATG
>JANNEL010000199.1:0-2266 GCA_031378595.1 Alphaproteobacteria bacterium | reverse complement strand
AGAGCGGGCGGGACGCCCGCGCTCCCAGACTGCGTTTGAGCCTCTCATCGGTTGGGTCTCACGAACGTGGCGCCGAGGCCCTGCATCATTGGCACAAACGTCGGAAAGCTCGTCGCGACGAAGCTCGTGTCGTCGACGGTGATCGGTGCTTTCGCGGCGAGGCCTGCGATGAGGAACGACATGGCGATGCGGTGGTCCATGTGGGTTTCCACGCGCGCGTTGCCCTGCATCGTGCCGCCTTCGACGGTGAGCCAGTCATCGCCGAGTTCCACCTTCACGCCGCAGGTTTTTAGGCCGTTCGCGATCGCGGCGAGGCGATCGCTTTCTTTGACGCGCAATTCGGCGAGGCCCGTCATGCGGGTGCGGCCGGAGGCGAACGCGGCGGCGACGGCCAGGATCGGATACTCGTCGATCATCGAGGGTGCGATTTCGGGTTCGATGTCGATGCCTTTCAGCGTGCTCGCTTTCACGACGAGATCGCCGATCGTTTCGCCGCTCTCGATGCGCTCGTTTTCTATCGTGATGCTCGCGCCCATGCGCTTCAAGACGGTGAAGAGGCCGGTGCGCGTCGGGTTCAGCATCACGCCGTCGATGCGCAGTTCGGAGTCCGGAACCAACAAGGCCGCGACGAGCGGGAAGGCTGCCGATGATGGATCTGCGGGTACGCGTACCGGTGCCGCCTTCAATTCGGGTTGGCCGACGACAGTGATTGCCGTGCCGTCCGCGGTTTGTGTGCGACGGATCGTGGCGCCGAAGTGGGTCAGCATGCGTTCGGTGTGATCGCGCGTGGCTTCGGCTTCGATGACAGTGGTTTCGCCCGGTGCGTTCAGGCCGGCGAGCAGCACCGCCGACTTCACTTGCGCGGAGGCGACCGGCAGGCGGTAGGAGACTGGAATCGGGTTGCGCGCACCCTTCAACGTCACCGGTAGGCGACCGCCTTCGCGCGATGTCGCTTCGGTTCCGAAAAGGGCAAGCGGGTCGAGGACTCGCTTCATTGGCCTGCGGCGCAGCGACGCGTCGCCGGTGAACGTCGCGGTGATCGGACTGGTCGCAACGGCGCCCATCATGAGGCGCACGCCGGTGCCGGAATTGCCGTGGTCGAGGACGGTCGAGGGTTCGGCGAAGCCGCCGACACCAAAACCGTGGACGTGCCAGCGGTCGCCCTTTTTTGCGATGTCGGCGCCGAATGCGCGGAGGACGGCGCCCGTATTGAGCACATCCTCGCCCTCTAGCAGGCCCTCAATCACCGTTTCACCGACACTCAAGGCACCCAGGATCAGCGCACGGTGGGAGATCGATTTGTCGCCCGGAACGCGGATGCGGCCCTTCAGCGGCCCGGAGGCGCGGGCCGTGAGCGGGGCCGGTTGGACTTCTGCGGTCAAAGGCTTAGCGGGCTCTGCGGGCGTGGATTGCCAAGGTTTTTGCGCTGCAACTTCTCTTTGACAGTTGGCCCGCTTCGTGGCAATGGGACCCCCCTCAATTTCCCCCTAAACGTCTAGGAAATCACCCGGTGGCTGCTCCGGATATCGGTCTCAAGCGCATTTGTCCCAGTTGCGCGGCGAAGTTCTATGATTTGAGCAAACGTCCCATCGTTTGCCCGAAGTGCAGCTTTTCGTTCGCGCCAGAGGCGCTCGTGAAGATGCGCCGGCAGCGTGCGGGTGCCGCGCGCGACGAAGAACAAAGCGTCGTGAAGGCCGCCGTCGTCCGCAAAGAGAGGGACGACGACGACGACGAGGAGGCTGAAGAAAAAGAAGAAGTAGCCGACGACGAGGAAGAGGCCGCCGAAGAGATCAAGGAAGTCGCGCTCGACGACGAGACCGTGCCAGATCCCGATCTCGTCGAGGACGAG
The DNA here is from genome assembly GCA_031378595.1 of Alphaproteobacteria bacterium. Classification (GTDB taxonomy): domain Bacteria; phylum Pseudomonadota; class Alphaproteobacteria; order Micropepsales; family Micropepsaceae; genus SZUA-430. The sequence continues at coordinate 417 of JANNEL010000199.1, read as the reverse complement.
GAAGCCGCGGACAAGGACGAGGACAAGCCTGAGGTCGTCGGCGACGAGGTCGATCTCGAGGAAATCGCCGAGGACGATGACGATGACGACGAGGATGACGATACGCTGATCGAAAGCGTCGACGAAGACGACGGTGTGGCCGACATCATCGACAAGGACGAGATCGAAAAGGAATAACGCTGGCGTTTGCCGCGCGCTTCCCCGTCGTTCTATATTGAGTTTGCGCCGCCGCCCAAAGCGGCGCACCGCTGGTTCAAGGGGCTATAGCTCAGCTGGGAGAGCGCTTGAATGGCATTCAAGAGGTCAGCGGTTCGATCCCGCTTAGCTCCACCATCTTCTCCCTTGAAAGCGTTTCAAATCTGCCAGTTCTGATTTCGCTCAGAACCCCGGCCCTAGTTGCGGAGCCGCGCGGGTACT
>JANNEL010000195.1:0-2218 GCA_031378595.1 Alphaproteobacteria bacterium | reverse complement strand
CGAGCGGCTGGACCCGCCGGCAAAATTGGCGATCGCGCGGTTTCTCTTCATCGAGATGTTGAAGGCCGGTTACACGTCTGTCGGCGAGTTTCACTATCTTCACAATCAGCCTGGTGGTTCCGCTTATGCACCTGCAACTGCGATGGCCGAGGCGATAGCGGCGGCCGCTCAGGAGAGCGGGATCGCGTTGACGTTGATGCCGACACTCTATGTCACGGGCGGTGCAGACGGCCGGGCGTTGAACGAGCGGCAAAGGCGGTTCGGCAAGACGGTGCCTGAGTTGCTCGCGCTGCGCGAGGCGATGCGGGGCAAAGCGGGGGTGACGCAGTTGGGCTTAGCGCTGCATTCCTTGCGCGCTGTGCCGCCGGCGTTGATGCGCGAGGCCATTGCGGGTGTCGAGGCCGGTTCGCCCATCCATCTTCATGCCGCGGAGCAAACCGGCGAAGTGGACGAGGCTATCGCGACGCTCGGTACGCGGCCGATCGACTATCTGCTCACCCAATTTCCGGTCGACCAGCGTTGGTGCTTCGTGCACGCGACCCACATGAATACGCGCGAGACGCGGGCGCTGGCCGAGAGCGGCGCGGTTGCCGGCTTGTGCCCGACGACGGAGGCCAATCTCGGCGACGGCATCTTCCGGCTGACGGAATTCGCGAACGCCGGCGGGCGCATAGCGATCGGCGGCGACAGCCATATCGCGGTCGATCCAGCGGAGGAGCTGAAGGCGCTCGAGTACTCGCAGCGTTTGCTGCATCGGCGGCGAAACGTTTCGGCCAGCGCCGCTGTGCCGCAAACGGCCGCGCGCCTATGGGCCGAGACCGCGCGCAACGGGGCGCAGGTGCTCGGGCTCCACGCGGGCGAAATCGCGGTCGGCAAGCGTGCGGATTTGGTGGCGATCGATACGGATCATGTGTCGCTCGCCAGCCGTGACGGCAACCAGGCGCTCGCGAGCTATGTGTTTGTGGCAGGACGCCGTGCGGTGCGCGATGTGATGGTTGCGGGCGCGTGGCTGGTGAAAGACCGCCACCATGCGGGCGAGGAAAGTACGAGCAACGACTACCGTGCCGTTGGAAAGCGAATGCTCGCGAGTTGATCAAACCTTCGGTTGTTCCTCGGCGTCGTGACGAGGGCCGATCTTTAGCGACCAGGCGACGAGCATGCCAATCGTCAGCCAGAAGCCGATCGATCCGGTGAGTGCCAGTTCGAGGTGAAGTGCCTCGTTGAGCGTGTCAGCGGCGGGGGCTGCACGGAAGCCTTCCGGGACTTCTTCAGCTGCCTTTTGCGGGTTCAAGACATAGAGGTAGCGCCAGACATCGAGTTGCGTCGCTTCCGGCGCCGCAACCGGCGTTGCGGTGACGGGGTGTAATTCCTTCAGCGCACCGGCAAACGTGAGCTGCTGAAATGCGGCGGCGCCGCCGAGCAGCGAGAGGCCGACCGTGACCGCGAGCAACGGCCAGAGATCTTCGAGGGGCACGCGGCGAAGGATCAGCCAACCCGTTGCCGCCGCGACCACACCGCCCAAGGCGATCGCCCAACGGTAGACGGCGTCGAGATCGGTAACGAGGGCGGCGACCCAGGCCGCAATGATCAGGCCACCGCCGAGCGCGATCGCACCCCACCACTGCGGCAGGTTCGCGCCTGGTTTCAAATTCGGCAGCATGAACGCGAGGCCAAACGCCGGCACGATCCAAGCGCCGGCAACGACGAAGAGCACACCGATGACGCCACCAATCACCGGCGCCATGCAGGTCAACAGTATTCCCAGCAGCGCGAGGCCGGCGAACGTCGACAGACTGCCGTCAGGCTTGCCCTCGCCTCTCGACCAGACGAAAAACGCGGTGCCGACCATGAGTGGCAACGTAATCCAACCCGGGATCGCAAAGCCTATTCCACCATTTGCGAGCCACACCACGAGCCAGGGAATGAACGCAAAGATTGGGTATGGCGCGGTCACGGCCTGCGGATCGAACATCAGCTGCCATAAGAACGGCACCAGACGCGATAGCATCAGCATGAGTGCCGCGAGCAGCGAGGCGAACGCGATGGCACGGAGCGCGACCCAGGCCCGCATCGGCACGCCCTTGGCGCCTTCAAGCGAAGGGCCATCGCCGAACACACACATCGTGAGATAGACGCCGAGGACGACTGCGGCCGTGCTCCAGATCAGGAACAACAGGATGAGGTCCCACCAATAGACTGGAAGCGGCTTTATGAGCCC
>JANNEL010000170.1:0-1827 GCA_031378595.1 Alphaproteobacteria bacterium | reverse complement strand
GTCCGAGGTCGGAATGCGGATGATCTTCGATTCGGGAAGGCCCGCGATCTTCTTCCAGAGATTGAACGCGTCGTCGTCCTCCGCGTACACCGTCGCCAGCAGGCGGTCCTTCGGCAGGCCGAATTCCCTGGTGATCAGGTTCCAGGCGAGCTCGATCGCGCGTTCCTTGAAGTAGTCGCCGAACGAGAAGTTGCCGAGCATCTCGAAGAACGTGTGATGCCGCGAGGTGTAGCCGACATTGTCGAGGTCGTTGTGCTTGCCGCCGGCGCGCACGCATTTCTGCGACGAGACCGCGCGCGAATAGGGCCGCTTCTCGGCACCCGTGAAGACGTTCTTGAACTGCACCATGCCCGCGTTCGTGAACATGAGCGTCGGGTCGTTCCGCGGCACCAACGGCGACGACGCCACCGGCGCATGGCCGTTGCGGGCGAAGTAGTCGAGAAACGTCGTGCGAATGTCGTTCAGAGCGGTCATGGCGGCTCAAATCGGCCTGTAATGTTGATGACCGGATGTATCGGCCCCTTCCCGCCCTGTCCAGGCGACGCGGCGCGCACAAATAGGACGGCCCGGACCTTTGGGGGAAAGGTCCGGGCCTAATCTCTCCACTTTGGGGGGGCACTGAGGGGGTGGAGAGAATTCCGTTGATGAGGCTGCTTAGGGCCTATTCCTCATCGTCGTCGTCATCGCTCTTCTCGGGCGGCGTGGCGAGCACGTTGCCCAGGATGCCGGCATTCGCGCGGACCGCAGCCTCGATCTTCGCCGCGATGTCCGGGTTCTCGGCCAAGAACGCCTTCGCGTTCTCCCGGCCCTGCCCGATCCGCTGGTTGTCGTAGGAAAACCACGACCCCGACTTCTCGATGATCCCGGCCTTGGAGCCCAAATCGACCAGCTCGCCCGTTTTGGAAATGCCCGAGCCATACATGATGTCGAACTCGACCTGCCGGAACGGCGGCGCCACCTTGTTCTTGACCACTTTGACGCGTGTTTGGCTGCCCACCACGTCGTCTTTCTCTTTGATCGCGCCGATACGGCGAATATCGAGCCGCACGGACGCGTAAAACTTCAGCGCGTTACCGCCGGTCGTCGTTTCCGGATTGCCGAACATGACGCCGATCTTCATGCGGATCTGATTGATGAAGAGCACGATCGTATTCGAGCGTGAGATCGAAGCCGTAAGCTTGCGCAACGCCTGGCTCATCAACCGCGCTTGCAGACCGGGCAGCGAATCGCCCATCTCGCCTTCGATTTCGGCCTTCGGCGTCAGCGCCGCAACCGAGTCGATGACCACGATGTCGACCGCGCCGGAACGCACCAGCGTGTCCGTGATCTCAAGCGCCTGCTCGCCCGTGTCGGGCTGCGACACCAGAAGCTCTCCGATGTCCACGCCGAGCTTCTTCGCATAGCCGATGTCGAGCGCGTGCTCCGCGTCGACGAAGGCCGCAACCCCGCCCGCCTTCTGGACCTCGGCCACGATGTGCAGCGCAAGCGTCGTCTTGCCCGAAGATTCCGGCCCATAAACTTCGACCACGCGGCCACGCGGCAAGCCGCCGATCCCAAGCGCAATGTCGAGCCCCAAAGAACCGGTCGAAACCGACTCGATCTCGGCCACCTTCTGGTTCGCGCCGAGCTTCATCACCGAGCCTTTGCCGAAGGCGCGGTCGATTTGGCTCAAGGCCGCTTCCAGTGCTTTCTTACGGTCCATATCGCCCTGCTGTTCTACGACGCGAAGTGCGGTGCTCATTGGGTGTCCTGCTCCTTATTTCACTTTAGGGTCTGTGCCTGCAACGAGAGGACATGTACGCAGTTCGTTCTGTTTTCGCAATCCAT
>JANNEL010000156.1:0-1836 GCA_031378595.1 Alphaproteobacteria bacterium | reverse complement strand
GTGCGGGCGGCGTTGTTGCCTTCGGGGGTGCCGCCGAGGGAGCCTAGTTGCTTGTAGTTTGGGTTCGACGCTTCGATGGGTACGCCCATCACGCCGTGGCCAGCGCCGTCGTAGGCGAGGACCGTGACCATGGGGCCGCCTTTCGCTTCGGCGCGGGCTTTCACTTGATCGGCCATCGGGCATGAGGGCCAGAGTGTGTCGGCCTTGCCGCAGATCAGCAGCACCGGTGCGCGTGTCTTCTCGATCGCAATGATCGCGTCTTCGTGCTTCTGCAGTTCGACGAGACTGGCGGCGTAAATGTCCGCGATGGTGCCGCCGAACTTCTTCGGCTGTGCGTACGGCAGAAACGGGATCGGTTTTCCGCCAAGGCTCCATGAGCCGCCGGGCGGGTTCAGGATCATGTCGACGATGTTCATGTCGATGCCTTGCCAGGCGACGCTGGAGGGCATGCCGGCGACGACGGCGCGCAGTTCGGGATGGCGTGTCGCGACGATGAGGGCCGCTTCCGCGCCTTTCGAGCCGCCGACGATAGCGAGGCGTTCGGCATCGACGTCGGCTTGGGCCTTTAGCCAATCGAGCGCGCGGTCGAAGGTTTCGAGTGGGACCAGCGCCAGTATCTTCGATTGTCCCGGCGCACCGAAGTAGGACACGTGCAGGACGGCGTAGCCTTCTGCTTGCAGCGCCTTCGCCATGCGGCCGGCACCTGGGCCCAAGCCGCCTTCCGAGCCGCCGAGCAGCAAGATGCCCGCATGTTTGCCGTCGCCACGCGGCGTGTAGTAGTTCGCGATCAGGCCGTTCTCTGCGATGCGCCGGCCCTCCGGTGCGGGATCGGCGACGATCACTTCGGGGGCGAAGGGGTTGAACGCCCAGAGCGCGGCGACGCCCGCGACGGCGAGGCCCACGACGACGAGGAGCGTGTAGAGAAGAAACCGGACGATGCGCATGGGGCGGGCCTCTAAGTCGACGATGCGGGCGCGACGATCGCCGTGGGTTCCACGAACATTGCAGCGAGCGTCATGATGATCCCGATCATCGAGATCAGCCAAACGATCGTGCGCACGACGGGGACACCAGCGGCGTAGAGGGGCACATAGACGATGCGGGCGGCGAGGTAGAGCTGCGTGCCGGCGAGCGTCATCCAACCGAAGCGATCGGTCGCGTGCGCCGCCAGAACAGCCACGGCGAAGAACGGGAACGTCTCCATGAAATTGCGGAAGGCGCGATCGAGGCGGCCGGCGACGGCGCCGACCGGCGGCGGCTCCTTGTCCCGCGCGCCGACGTTCCAGGCGAGCCCGCGCTGCGAGTTGCCAGCCCGCGAGGCGACGATCAGTTGAAGGAGGCCAAGCACGATCGCAAGGCCCAGCATCGTGAACTCGACCGGAAGCCCCGCCAGCGCAACGTTCGGCAACGGCAGATTGCGGAGTGCGTCCATCACGGTATCCATCGTCGCGTTTCCCCCCAACGATCAGTGTTTGCAGCGTCTTATGCGGCGGCGGCTGGGTCAAGGGCGCTGGCGGCGGCGTTAAGTGTCCTCTTTGCCGCCGGCGCGGAAGCGCACGTCGTTGAACGTCCAAAGCGCGATAAAGCCGAACGCGCCGGTGACGTGCCAGAGCGCGTGGAGGCTCAAGAACGGGAAGACGATCGTGTCGTTCTTTGCCGTCGCCATCAGGAGGCCTGCGAGGAAAATGCCGGTGACAAGCATGAGCAACGGCATCGCTTTCGGCGGGATCGCCTTGCGCTTGAGGTAGAACAGGATCGTCGCCGCGAATGAGAAGGCGATGAGCCAGGATTGGCCGGGCTTGAACCCGCCCCAGTTTCCGAAGCCGACGAGATAGC
>JANNEL010000148.1:0-1504 GCA_031378595.1 Alphaproteobacteria bacterium | reverse complement strand
GCACGCAAAACGGCCAACCGGCCCCCAGGACAACCGGCGTTGCGAGACCGAGCTGCACCCAGTTGTTCAGGACGCTACTTAGAACGGCGTGCAAATCGGTGAGGTGAGCGCCCATCTCGAGGGCAACGACCGGCACCGTGAGCGCCGTCCCGATCCACAGGCGCCGCGTCATGTCGACAAGCTCTGCGCTCGGTCCCTGTTCCGCTTCAGCGGCATTTTCAGGTTCCAGGGCCATGCCGCAGATCGGGCAAGAACCCGGTCCAACTTGCCGGATCTGAGGATGCATGGGACAGGTGTAGATCGTGCCGGGCTTGGCAGCGGGCTCGACGGCGGTCGTCGGGGGCGTGAGATAGGCACTCGGGCCGGCGACGAACTTTTCGCGGCAGCGCGCCGAGCAGAAGTGGTAGGATTTGCCTGCATGCTCGGCGTGGTGCGGTACCTTGGCGGGGTCGACCATCATGCCGCAAACCGGGTCGCGCGCTGTCTTGGTGCTTAGCGCATCGCCCGTGCCGGCATGAGCGGCGTGATTGTGGTGTTCTGTCATGTTCCAGCCTGAGCGCTTGTTCAAACAACCCCATTGATAAATATACCCATAGGGGGTATAGTCAACCCATGCAAAACGAAACCAAAAAGACCGTGCTGTCGCGCCTCGGCCGTATCGAGGGGCAGGTCCGCGGCGTCGCTAAGATGATCGAGAGCGATCGCTATTGCATCGACGTTGTTAATCAGGTGCAAGCCGTCATCGCTGCGTTGAAAAAGGCCGAGAGCGAAATCCTGAAGGATCATATCTCGCATTGTGTGGAACATGCGATCCGGTCGGGGAACAAAACGGCGCAGCGGGAGAAGGTGCAGGAGCTCGTCGATACTTTGTCGCGGACGCGCTGAAGCGCGGGCAACCGGCAGCTGAGTCGCGCGTTACGTATGCAGGCCAATCATTGGAGCTTGCTATGAACCGCTTATTTCTCAGCGTCCTGGCGGGTGTCGTCATCCTCGGCACCACAATCGCCTGCGATCGCGCACCCGCGGGATCGGCGACGAAAGGCTCGGACATGGGCATGATGATGCCGAACGCAGCCGACTCCAAGGCAACGGCCGGATATAAATCTGCAATGATGAAGATGATGCAGGCGATGCCGGAATTTTCCGGCGATGCCGACGTGGACTTCATGAAGCAGATGCGCTCACACCACCAAGCGGCAATCGATATGGCTAACGTTTTGCTCTCGAACGGCAAGGACGAGCAGACAATGGGGCTGGCACGGAAAATTATCGCCGCGCAGGAAAGCGAAATCGCGACAATTGACGCGTGGCTTAAGGCGAAGGGCGCCTAAGCCCAGCTCGCGCGTCGCAAGCGGTTGTTATTTCTTCGGCTCGCGCGACGACCAGTGGATGTGCACAATGCGCCAGCCGCTTTGGTCGCGCCGTAACACCATCGTTTCGAGCGTGATGGAATCGACGGCCTTGCCCTTGAACGTGCCGACGACCTTTCCTTCGCTGATAACAT
>JANNEL010000147.1:0-15180 GCA_031378595.1 Alphaproteobacteria bacterium | reverse complement strand
CTGAAGGCGCGTGTTCATTTCGATGAAGTAGAATTCGCCGTTCTCGTAGAGAAACTCGATGGTGCCGACGCCGAGGTAACCGAGCTTCGTCAGTGCGTCGGTGACGACTTTGCCGATCTTGTCGCGGGCTTCCGCGTTGAGCGCTGGCGAACCTGCTTCTTCCCACACCTTTTGGTGGCGCCGCTGCAGCGAGCAATCGCGCTCGCCCAAGTGGATGACCTTGCCGTGGCTGTCGGCAAGGACCTGAACTTCGATGTGGCGAGGAAGCTGCAAATATTTCTCGAGATAGACGGAGTCGTCGCCGAATGCCGCCTTTGCTTCGGAGCGCGCGGTTGCGAGCGCGAGGGAGAGTTCGGATTCGCTCTTCGCGACTTTCATGCCGCGCCCGCCGCCGCCTGCTGCGGCTTTAACGAGGACGGGGTAGCCGATCGCTGCAGCGATGCGCTTGGCATCGGTGTCGTTCGTGACGCCGCCGTCGGAACCCGGCACCACCGGGATGCCAAGGCGCTTGACCGCTTTCTTGGCTTCGATCTTGTCGCCCATCAGGCGGATGTGGTCGGGCTTCGGGCCGATGAAGACGATGCCGTGTTCGCCGACGATTTCGGCAAAGCGTGCGTTCTCGGACAGGAAGCCGTAGCCGGGGTGGACGGCTTGCGCGCCGGTGACTTCGCAGGCCGTGACGATCGCCGGAATGTTCAGATAGCTGTCGCGCGCGGGCGGCGGGCCGACGCACACGCTCTCATCCGCCATACGTACGTGCATGGCGTTTGCGTCCGCGGTCGAGTGGATGGCCACCGTCTTGATGCCCATCTCGTGACACGCGCGGTTAACGCGCATCGCGATTTCGCCGCGGTTAGCAATGAGAACTTTGTCGAACATCGAGCCGCTACTCGACAATCATCAGCGGTTCGCCGAATTCGACCGGTTGTCCGTCGCTGATGATGATCTGGGTTACGCGCCCCGCACGCGGCGAGGGGATTTGGTTCATGGTCTTCATGGCTTCGATGATCAGAAGCGTCTGACCTTCGGTCACCATGTCGCCGATTTTGACGAATGGGTTGGCGCCAGGCGTCGGTGCGACGTAGGCGGTGCCCACCATCGGCGAGGCAACAAGGCCCGGATGGCCGGATATGTCGGTGGGCCTTGCGGCGCCGCCTGCGGCTGTGGCCGGCGCATGGGCCGCAGGCCCAGCCGAGACCGCGTGCGCCACCATTTGGATGTTGCGCGCGACCCGCAGGCGCAGACCCGCCTTTTCGATCTCGATTTCACTCAGACCCGTTTCCTCGAGGATCGCCGCCAGGTCGCGGATCATTTTTCCTTCGAGCGGATCGGGCTTTTCTTCTTTGCTCATCCTTGGGCTTTCGTAAGGGCTGCCAGTGCGTCGACCGCCAAGGAATAGCCTTGAGCGCCGACACCGCAAATGGTTCCAGTGACGACGGGTGACACGAAAGACGTATGGCGAAACGGTTCGCGGCGATAGGGGTTCGAGATGTGAACCTCGATCACGGGGATTTCGACGGACTTCAAGGCATCGTGGATCGCGACCGAGGTGTGCGTGTAGGCGCCAGCGTTCAAGATGACTCCGGCGGCGGTCTTGCGGGCTTCCTGAAGCCAGTCGACCAGGTCGCCTTCGTGGTTCGACTGACGGAAGTCGATCGTGAAGCCCGCTTGGGTCGCCTTGGCGCGCACCTGGGCCTCAATGTCGGCCAAGGTGGCGTGGCCGTATACCTCCGGCTCACGCTGACCCAAGAGGTTCAGGTTGGGGCCGTTTAGGACGAAAAGTGGCTTGGCCATCTTGTCAGGGACCGGCGTCCGTGGTGAGGAATTGCGCCGCCGTTATAGCCAGTCCCCGGAGGGGGCGAAAGGCACCAGATGACGGGTGGTTAGTGGGGGCTCGACGCGCTATCTCATTGACGACGCAACCGGAATTGGACAGCGGGAATCAGCCCTCTTATGCACATTCAGGTCAACGGTCAGGATCATGATCTTCCTGGCTCCACGACGCTCGCCGGGTTGGTTGAGCGCCTTGGGCTGGATGCGCGCAAGATCGCGATCGAACGCAATTTGGAGATCGTGCCTCGGTCGACCTATGGGGATACAGCTCTCAAGGAAGGAGACAAGCTTGAGATCGTCAATTTCGTCGGGGGCGGCTGAGGCATGACTGGACAAAGCGATACGTGGACGGTGGCGGGGCGGACGTTCCGCTCGCGCCTGATCATCGGGACGGGCAAGTACAAGGACTATGCGGAGAATGCGGCGGCGCTGGAGGCGTCAGGCGCGGAGATCGTGACCGTGGCGCTGCGGCGTGTGAACGTGGCCGATGCAGGGAGCCCGAAGCTCGTCGACTTCATCGATCCGAAGAAGGTCGTGTACTTGCCGAACACAGCCGGTTGCTACACCGCCGAGGAGGCGATGCGCACGTTACGCCTCGCGCGCGAGGCGGGCGGGTGGTCGCTGGTGAAGCTCGAGGTGCTCGGCGATCGCAAGACGCTTTATCCCGACATGATCGAAACGCTGCGCGCGACGGAGATCCTAGCCAAAGACGACTTTCAGGTGATGGTCTATTGCAGCGACGACCCCTTGATGTGCAAGCGGCTCGAAGATGTCGGGGCGGCCGCCATCATGCCGCTGGCGGCACCAATTGGGTCGGGCTTGGGCATTCAGAACCCGGTCAATATTCGTTTGATCGTCGAGGCTTCGAAAGTGCCGGTGCTGGTGGATGCGGGCGTCGGTACCGCGTCGGACGCGGCGGTTGCGATGGAGCTGGGCTGCGACGGCGTCTTGATGAACACCGCGATCGCGGAGGCAAAGAACCCGATCATGATGGCGCGTGCGATGAGGCTCGCCGTGGAATCCGGGCGGCTCGCCTATCTTGCGGGGCGGATGAAGAAGAAGACCTACGCCGATCCTTCGTCACCGCTGGCGGGGCTGATCTAGCTTGGCTTTGCTTTGCGGGCTGCAGCGACTGCCTTTTTCAACTCGTCGAGCGATTGCGCGCCGGTTGATGGTTCATCGCCAATGAAGAATGTCGGCGTGGCATCGATGCCGATCGAGCGCGCAAGATTTTGGGTGTCTAGGAGCCGCTTGGCAATCTTCGGGTCCTTCATGTCGGCTTTGAGGCGCGGGACGTCGGCGCCTGCTTCTTTTGCCAGAGCGAAGATGCGTTCTTCCGTCAGGTCCTCAGCGCCCATGAAGGCCAAATGGACGTCCCAATATTTGCCCTGTGCGGCGGCTGCAATCGCGACCTGGGCCGCCATTTCGGATTCGGGCGAGAGAATCGGGAACTCTTTCAAGATCAGCTTGATGTTGCCGTCTTGGTTGAGCAGGTCGGTGACCGTCTTCTTGACCTTGCGGCAATACGGGCAGCGGTAGTCGAAGAACTCGACAATCGTCACGTCGCCTTTCGGATTGCCGGCGATGAGCGGGTCTGCTTCGGCATAGAGCTGCGGCTCATGGGCCTTGGCCTTGTCACGCATTTTGACCAGGCGCTGGCCCTCTTCCTTGTTCTTCATCGCGTCGACCGCTTCGAAAATCACTTCCGGATTTTCGATCAGGTAGTTGCGAACGATTTTCTCGACGGCGTCCTTGCTCATGGCGACGGAAGGTACCTCGGCGCCACCGAACACGCCGGCCAGGCGCAAGGCGCCCAGGACGGCTGCGATCATGACGACGGCCGCGATGAGAAGGTAGAGGACAGTTTTTCGGTTGTTCATGCGGTCTCTGTTTAGCGTTCGCGTTTCGCGGCTTCGGCTTGCGCGATGCCGATGATGTCATTCGCGCGCTGCCAGTCGTTGGTGCCTTCCTTCAGCTTGCCGGCCGCGCGTTGCGCGAAGCCGACTGCCTGACCGTAACCGCCGAGCGCGTAGTAGCGCTCTGCCGTTGCAAGGGCGGCCAGACCCTCATCGCCAGTTTCGCCATAGGCGAGCGACAGGTAGTACCAGGCCATGCCGTTGTCCGGCTCGTCCTTCAGGGCAGTTTTCAGGTGCTTCTTTGCTTCAGGGATAAGGCTGTCGTCTTCGGTCGCGAGGAGCGCTGCGCCGAGGCTTGCGCGGATCAGCGGTTCGTCGGGCGCAAGTTCGACGGCCTTGCGATAGGGCGCCACCGACTCTTTCGCGCGGCTCGACTCGAGCAGGATTTGGCCCTTGAGTTCCCAGTAATAGGCGTAAGCGGGCTTTTCGGCGATCAGACTGTCGATCTCCGGCAGCGCGCGATCGAGTTGAGCCGAGCGGAAGTAAGCTGCGGCGCGGGCGTAGCGTGCGGGCGCGGAGCGATCGGAAGCCGGATAACGGCGGAGCACGACTTCCGGCGTTTCGATGAAGCCGCGAAGCTTCGCACGCATGAGTTCGTAGTCGGCGAGATCGGCGGCGGAGTCTTTCTTTTCCCTAAACGGGGACTCGTCGACGAGATTTTGCATCGCGGAAATACGATCGCGCGAGAGCGGATGCGAGCGGATGAACGGATCCTGGCGATAACCGCTCAGCGCTTCCTGGTCGGCGAAGCGGTCGAAGACCATCATCATGCCGCGTGGCGATTGTCCGGTTGCGTTCATGAACTTCATACCGGCCTGGTCGGCCGCGGATTCTTGGGTCCGGCTGTAGGCCAGCACTTCGCGCTGGGCGACGGACTGCGAGCCGATCAAGAGCGCCATCCCGAGATCGGGAACGCCGGCCGCAATCGCCGCGACGCCGGCAAGCATGCCGACCAGCATCGGGATTTCGGCTTTGGCATACGCCTCAGGTCCGCGCGCCAAATGGCCACCGGTGATGTGGCCGGTTTCGTGCGCAATAACGCCCTTGAGTTCGTTGGGCGTGTCGACCGTCATAATCATCCCGGTGTGGATGAAGACGTTCTGGCCGCCGGAGACGAACGCGTTCAACGATGGATCGTTGAGGATGTAGAGATTGACGGCCTTCGGATCGAGGCCGCCTGCCTTGAAGATCGGATCGCTGAAGCGCCGTAACAGGCGCTCGATCTCCGCGTCGCGAATGCCGGCGCCGGCCGCTTGGGCTGGCGTCTGTGCGGCGACGAGGGCTGAGAGCGCGACGAGGCCGAAGCCTGCCTTGCGGAGGGTGTTCGACAGGCTCAAACGCTGGGTGGTCACGACACGGGTCTCCAACTAACGCAACAAAGGCGCGCCGAACCCGGCGCCAAGGGGCTGACTCTCACGACCCCTCCGCCTGAGTTGCAGCACGGTAGGGGTGTGCCGATTTGGCGTCAATCAGGTGCTTGTCACAGGGCCGCGATGCGACAAGAAAGGGGACGAAACCCGCCTATGATGGCGGGCCCATGAAGCGGAATTAAGGCCAATCGATCCCGTGACACCGTCTAAGCGCAGCAAAGTCGCCCCGTTTATCGTGATGGACGTTTTGGACCGCGCGAACGCGCTCGCAGCGGCGGGGCGTACCGTATTCCACCTGGAGGCGGGTCAGCCTGGAACCAAGGCGCCGAAGCTTGCGTTGGAGGCGGCGGCGCGTGCGCTTGGAAACGATGCGCTCGGCTACACCGAAGCGCTCGGGCGGCCGGCGCTGCGGCAGCGGATCGCGAAGCACTACGCTCAAGTCTATGGGGTTCAGGTCGCCCCCGAACGCGTCGTCGTGACGGGCGGTTCGTCGGCTGGGTTCGTGCTCGCGTTCTTGGCGATGCTGGATCAAGGGCAAACGCTTGCGATGGCGAACCCAGGGTATCCCGCCTATCGCAACATCGCGCATGCGTTGGGTCTTGTGCCGCAACTGATCACGTGCCGCGAGGCGATGCAGTTCCGGTTGACGGCGGACGCGGTTGCGGAGGCCGGGGACATCGACGCGCTGCTGATTGCGAGCCCGGCCAATCCGAGCGGTACTGTGATCGGCGAGCGTGACTTAAAGGGCATCGTCGAGCATTGCACACGGCGCGGCGTGAAGCTGATCTCCGACGAGATTTATCACGGCATCACCTACGGGCCGCGCGCGCAAACGGCGCTCGCGTTCTCAGACGATGTGGTCGTGATCAACAGCTTTTCGAAATACTTCTCGATGACGGGTTGGCGGATCGGTTGGATGGTCGTGCCGGAGAGTTTGGTTCGCCCGATCGAGCGGTTGACGCAGAACTTCTATATTTCGCCGCCGACGATCTCGCAGACAGCCGCGTTAGCGGCACTCGATGCGAACGAAGAATTGGACGGCCACGTACGCACGTATGCGCGCAATCGCGAGCGGTTGTTGAAGGCACTTGGCGAGGCGGGCTTCGGCACGATCGCGCCAGCGGACGGCGCGTTCTACGTTTATGCCAACGTGTCGCCGTTCGGACTGGATGCGACCGCGTTCACAAAGGCGCTCTTGGACGAGACCGGTGTTGCTGCCACCCCGGGAAACGATTTCGATCCTGTCGAAGGCGATCGTTGGGTTCGCTTCTCATACGCGGGCAGCGCGAACGAAATCGATCGCGCTGCCGATGCGTTGCGAGCGTGGTGCACGAAACGGCGTTAGTTGCCGCTGCGTTTGTTCCACCAGCCCTTGCGTTCGGGTTTCGGCTCGCCGTTGGGCGGGCTCGACTCTTCCGGCTTCGCGCCGAATCCAAATAGAGACGCGATCGAGGGACGCTCGGCTTTTGCTTCCGGCGCGACTTCGGCGACGGGCTCCGCTTTGGGTGGCGGTGGCGCTGAGCGCGGTTGTTCGTAAGGCGCCGGGCGTTCGCCACGGCGCGTGTCGAACCCGCCGGTCGCTGGCCAATCCGGCGCGTTCAAGGCTTCCGCGGGCGTCGGGAGATGACCGATTGGGGAGGGAGCGTTGCTGTGCTGTTGCGGCACGAATTCGCCACTACCTTCATCAGGGCGGCGGCCTCTGCGGCCGCGGCGGCCACGGCGGCGGCGGCGGCGCTGACCCTCGCCGGCTTCTCCTGAGGCTGCTTCGGGTTGGGTCCCGGACTCGTTGTTGTCTTCACCCTCCGGCCCCTCGGCGTCTGCATCGCCTTCATCGTCATTGGCGTCAGCGGTCAATTCCATGCGTTCGACGAACGGCGTGCCTTCAGCTTGCGAAGGCTGCGGCTGGTCGCCAGGTCCGCGCTCACGGTCGCGACCCCTGCCGCGGCGGCGTCGGCGACGGCGCGGGCCATCGCCCTCGCCATTGGTGCGCGGTTTTTCGGCTTGCGGGGCGTCTTCGCGCCCCTCGGTTTCGGGCGCGTCTGCGACTTCTTCGTCGTCGTCTTCGTGAACGTCGTCGTTCACTTCGAGTTCGCTTTCGACCGTGACGGCATCGGCGGCAACAGGTTTGCGCGGCTCGAACGGTACGCTGGCGCCGCGTTCGATTTCGTAGGTCGACGCCGCAAGCGAGGCTTTGGATTCGACGTAGACGTACACGCCGTGGCGGTCTTCGATCGACGTGAGTTGGGCGCGCTTGTGATTGAGGATGTAGAGCGCGATTTCGGGCGGAATGCGTAGCGTAAGCGCGAGTAACTTCTCGCGCTGACAATATTCTTCGACGGCGCGCAGTACGCGCAGCGCCATTGAGCCGACCGACCGGATGACGCCGCGACCTTCGCAGTGCGGGCACGAGATCGTCGCGCCTTCGATCATGCCGGCGCGCAGACGTTGGCGCGACATTTCCAGTAGACCGAACGGCGAGATCCGGCCGAGTTGAATGCGCGCGCGATCGTGGCGGAGGCAATCCTTCAGCCGCTTCTCGACGGAGCGGTTGTTGCGGTGCTCCTCCATGTCGATGAAGTCGATCACGACGAGACCCGCGAGGTCGCGCAACCGGAGTTGGCGCGCGATTTCTTCGGATGCTTCCAGGTTCGTCTTGAGCGCGGTGTCTTCGATGTGA
Organism: Alphaproteobacteria bacterium; assembly: GCA_031378595.1. Taxonomy (GTDB): domain Bacteria; phylum Pseudomonadota; class Alphaproteobacteria; order Micropepsales; family Micropepsaceae; genus SZUA-430. The sequence continues at coordinate 7,384 of JANNEL010000147.1, read as the reverse complement.
TGTTCGCGCGTCGATTTGCCGGAGTTCACGTCGATCGCGACCAACGCCTCGGTCTGGTTGATGACGATGTAGCCGCCAGAGCGGAGCCGCACGATCGGATTGAACATACTGTCGAGTGCTGCTTCCACGCCGTAACGTTGAAACAGCGGCACGTGATCGTGGTAGTGCTTGACCGATTCCGCGTGGCTCGGCATCAGCATGTTCATGAAGCTGTGCGCTTCGTCGAAGCCTTGTTTGCCCTCGACGAAGACTTCTTCCACGTCCTTCGAATAAAGGTCGCGGATGGTGCGCTTGATGAGGTTGCCTTCCTCATAGACGAGCGTCGGGGCGGTCGACTTCAGCGTCAGGTCGCGCACGGCGTCCCATTGGCGCAGCAGATACTCAAAGTCGCGGCGGATTTCTTGCTTGGTGCGGTTCGCGCCGGCGGTGCGGATAATGACGCCCATGCCGTCCGGAACTTCAAGTTCGCCGGCCACTTCCTTCAGCTTCCGGCGGTCGGCCATGTTTGAAATTTTGCGCGAAATGCCGCCGCCGCGATCGGTGTTCGGCATCAGCACGCAGTAGCGTCCAGCAAGCGACATGTAAGTCGTGAGCGCCGCGCCCTTGTTGCCGCGCTCTTCTTTAACGACCTGGACCAGCAGTACCTGGCGGCGCTTGATGACTTCTTGGATCTTGTAGCGGCGCATCGAGCGGTGGTCACGCCGCGGCAGCTCTTCCATTGCGTCATCGGACGCTTCCGGTTCTTGAGCTGCTTCCGCAACCTCCAACGGCGTCAGCTCTGCGGCTTCCTCGTGCGTTTCGTGATCAGCGGCCGTTTCCAAGGGAACGTCGATGACGATGTCCTGGTCGCTTGTGTCTTTCGCTTCGGCGGGCGCGTCCGGATCCGTTTCCGGATCGTGCACCCAAACGTCTTCGCCGGTTTCGACCTCGACAATGCTGGGTTCATCGGCATCGCCGTTCAGCGATGGTTCGGACGGCGACGTCGTGAAGTCGGCATGCGACTGGGCGGATGGTTTTTCCTCGCCATTCGAGCCATGCCCATCGGTGGGCGTCGCCGCCTCAGCGACGGCTTCCTCGTCGTCCTCAAGGTCTTCGCGGCGGCGCGCAGCGCGGGTTGCTTCAAGCAGCGCTTGGCGGTCAGCCGTCGGAATTTGGTAGTAGTCGGGGTGGATTTCCGAAAACGCCAAGAAGCCGTGCCGGTTGCCGCCGTATTCGACAAAGCACGCCTGCAACGACGGTTCGACCCGCGTTACCTTGGCTAGGTAGATGTTTCCTTTGAGGGGCCGACGCGATGCCGACTCGTAGTCAAATTCCTCAACTCTGTTTCCATCAAGTATGACGACGCGTGTTTCTTCCGGGTGGCTCGCGTCCACCAGCATTTTTTTCGACATTAATAGAGTCTCCGGAACCCGCGCGCTGCGGCCGCGCCTGCGCACTGCGCCTGGACCGATGCCCGCGCACGCCGAGTTCCAATTGGTTGGATGTTACAGATGAGCCCATCGCAAGCACGGTAGTTACCGGGTGCGGAACAACTTCCCGCTCCCGAGCCATGTGCAATGTGGCGAAAAACGTCATGGGAAGTCTAAACCCTGAGCCGATGCCCCGGATTGGGCAACCAGCGATTTGGCGCTGCCTCCCTCCCATTGTGGGGTGCCTTTGGGCACATGGGATGCGAGCGCCACACCGATCTCTCTGACCCCGCCCTTGCGATTCGAGTCCGAGCTTCAGATCGGTTCAGGGTTCTTGTAGACTCGTTGGTCACCCCTCGCAACCCCGACGCAGCGCAGATTTCTGCGGTTTCCGGTGTCGGCCTGGCGAAGGCCCGATCTTGAAGGCATATCGTAGCCGATTCTTGGCTAACGGGTCGTCAACTGGGTTGAGCGACGATCTGGGGATCGTTGGGAGCCTCGAAAACTTCGGGACATGGGATTGAACCGTCTGGGCCTGATTTTGGGCGTGATGCTCGCTTGCGTGGCGGGCGCGGCCGTTGCCGTGCCGTCGCCGGAGATCACGGAGATCCGCGTCGGTAAGCACGACGACCACACGCGCTTCGTCTTGGACGTTTCGCAGAAGTTGGATTTCAACGTCTTCACGCTCGCCGATCCTTACCGGGTTGTGATCGACTTTCCGGAGGTGGGTTGGCGCATCGATCCGGCGGCGGCGAAAAGCGCGGTCGGGCTGATGAAGGGGTACCGGTACGGGCTCTACCGGCCGGGCCGGTCGCGCATGGTCGTGGACCTCAGCGGCCCGGCGGCGCTTGCGAACAAATTCCTGCTGCCGCCGGAGGGGCAACGTCAGTACCGGTTGGTACTCGATCTCGTGCCGACCGATCGCGCGACCTATTTGAAATCGGCTGGTTGGCCCGCGGCGGCGGCGCTGGACACGCCCTCAGCGCTTGAAGAGCCGCCCGTTGATCCTGTGGCCGAAAAGCCGCGCAATGTGCAGCGCGTTATCGTCATCGACGCGGGGCATGGCGGTGTCGATCCGGGGGCGACCGGGGTGAGCGGCGCTTTGGAGAAGGACTTGGTGTTGTCGCTCGCAACGACGGTGCGCGACGCGCTTGAAAGCACCGGCAAGTACAAAGTCGTCATGACACGCGACACGGACATATTTCTGTCGCTCAAGGCGCGCGTGGCGGTGGGCCGGCGGGCAAGGGCGGATCTCTTTGTTTCCATCCATGCCGATTCGGCGCCCGGTTCCCAAGCACGCGGCGCCTCGGTCTATACGCTGTCGGAGCGGGCGTCGGACCGTGAGGCGGAGGCTTTGGCGCGCGCGGAGAACCAGTCTGACGTGATTGCCGGGGTCGACCTGACGAATGAGTCGGATATCGTTACCAGCATCTTGATCGACCTGGCGCAGCGCGAAACAAAGAACAGCTCGGTAAAATTCGCCCAAGCGCTCGTGCCTGAGTTGCAGCGTGCGGGCGGCGTAACCCAAAGAAGCCATCGTTTTGCCGGATTTTGGGTCTTGAAAGCGCCCGACGTGCCTTCGGTTCTGATCGAGGTTGGCTATCTTTCCAGTGCGCACGATGAGTCGGAGATGAAGACCCGTCGATGGCGCTCGAACATGGCCTCTGCGATCAGCCAGGCTGTGGACGTGTATTTCAAACAAAGCCGGATCGAGCATAAGGCCGAAGCAGGCGATTAGGTGGAGGCGAAATGCTCGCGAATTGTGACAAAATGCGCGGACTTGTGCGCGCCTTACGGGATTTTTCACGTGGCGGTCCGCATCGCCATGATATAACCCGCCAAAGCGCCGTTTAAGCGCGGGATCGTTCAACACATGTATCGTTTTATCGCGTACACGCTTGGCGGGATCGCGGTCCTGATGATCTCGGTTTTCGCCGGGGTCGCGCTGTACTTGTACAAGCTCAGTCAGGATCTTCCCGACTACAAAAGGCTTGCGAATTATCAGCCGCCGATCACGACGCGCGTCTATGCAAATGATGGCGCTCTAATCGCGGAATACGCGCGTGAGCGGCGCTTATTTGTGCCGATCGACGCAATACCGCGCCGCGTCATCGACGCGTTCCTTTCGGCCGAAGACAAAGACTTCTACTCGCATCCCGGCGTCGACTTGAACGGCGTGACGCGTGCCGTGGTCTCAAACGTGCAAAACTACATGTCGGGCGCTGGCCGCAGGCCGGAAGGCGCCTCGACGATCACGCAGCAGGTTGCGAAGAACTTCCTGTTGTCCAGCGAGCCAACGCTGGAGCGCAAGATCAAGGAATGGATGCTCGCCTTCCGTCTTGAAGATGCGTACAGCAAAGACAAGATTCTGGAGCTCTATCTCAACGAAATCTTCTTGGGGTCGGGCTCTTACGGCGTTGCCGCGGCCGCCTACAATTACTTCGACAAGTCTCTGGATCAGCTGACTGTCGCCGAGACCGCGTATCTCGCGGGTTTGCCAAAGGCGCCGAGCAACTATCACCCGGTGCGCAACTATCGCAAAGCGATCGAACGCCGGAATTGGGTGATCGAGCGTATGGCGGAGAACCAATTCATCAGTTCCGAGGACTCGCAGAAAGCCGTGTCCGAGGATTTGATCCCGCACTTCCGTCCTGCGGGTGCACAATCTGCCGAGGCGCAATTCTTTGCGGAAGAAATCCGGCGCTGGATTCAGCAGAACTATGGCGACGCGTCGCTTTACGACGGTGGTCTTGCGGTTCGTTCCACGTTCGATCCGAAGCTGCAGCGCTATGGCGTGATGGCGTTGCGCAAAGGTCTTGTCGGTTACGACCGGCGCCACGGTTGGCGCGGTCCGGTATCGCGGGTCGATCTGGCGACGGACTGGAAGAAGACGCTGAAGGATATGCCGTCGTTGGTCGACGTGACCGAGTGGCGGCTTGCGGCCGTGACGGGTTATGGCGCGAACGAGGCTGTGCGCATCGGATTTGCGGATGGCACCGAAGGACGCATTCCGCTCGCCGAAATGAAGTGGGCGCGCAAGTTCGTTACGGACGAGCGCATGGGCGCCGAGCCGAAAAGATCTTCGGAAGTCGTGACCCCTGGCGATGTAATTTACGTTGAAGCTTTGCCAAAGGCCGTCGACGGCAGCACGAACGACGCTTACGCGCTGCGCCAGGTGCCGAAGGTCAACGGCGGTTTGCTGGCAATGGATCCGCACACGGGCCGCGTTCTCGCGCTGGTCGGCGGGTTTAGCTACTACGGCAGCGAATTTGACCGCGCGTGGCAGGCGATGCGGCAAACGGGTTCGTCCTTCAAGCCGATCGTCTACGCTGCAGCCCTCGACATGGGCTACACGCCCTCAAGCATCGTCCTCGACGTGCCGTTCGTGGCGAGCCAGGGGCAAGGCTTGCCGATGTGGCGGCCAGAGAACTATGGCATGAGCTACGCGGGTCCCTCGACGCTACGCGAAGGTCTGGAGAAGTCGCGCAACCTCATGACCGTTCGGATCGCCGCCGATATCGGGATGGAGAAGGTCGTCGAATACGCCCGTAAGTTCGGTACGTCCGACAGCATGCTGCCAGTTCTTGCGAACGCTCTTGGCTCGACGGAATCGACGCTGGTGCGGATGACGACTGCCTACTCGATGTTCGTGAACGGCGGTAAGCGCATTCATCCGGCGCTCGTCGATCGCATTCAGGACCGCACGGGCAAGACGATCGATCGCCACGACAAGCGTGTTTGCGAAGGCTGCAACAACGACGCGTGGGCGAACCAAGAAGAGCCGTTGACTTCGAACGACGCCGAGAACGTGATCGACTCGCGCACGGCCTATCAAATCGTGCACATGCTGGAAGGCGTGGTCGAGCGCGGCACGGCGATGGTCGTCAAAGAGGTCGGCGTGCCGCTCGCCGGCAAGACGGGTACGACCAACGACTACAAAGACGCATGGTTTGTGGGCTTCTCGCCGAACATGACGGTCGGCGTCTATATCGGCTTCGACCAACCCTCGACATTGGGCAAGGGTGAAACCGGCGGTACGAACTGCGCACCGATCTTCAAAGAGTTCATGAAGGAGGCCGTCGGCAAGCTGCCGCCTGTGCCGTTCCGCGTACCGCCGGGAATTCGCTTGGTGCGCGTCGATCTGCATTCAGGTCATCCGTCGAGCACTGGCACGGTGCTTGAAGCGTTCAAGGCAGGGACGGAGCCCGGTAGCGGCTATGCCGCGCGAGGCGACCGCTTTGGGTCCGGAACGCCGCTGGGTGACGACGGCTCGGCGACAGACCCGTCGGATGACAGCACCCCAAGCCAGAACAACGGCGACTGGGGCCTTTACTGAAACACGCTTGAGATTGTTTCGGGCGCGACGATATAAGTCGCGCGCCTCACGAATTTGTGCGGACACGACAGACATGCGCGCAGAAATGCAGACCATCGCCGAGCAGATTCAGCAGTCGCTGGCGCTGCTGAGGAGGCATCTTTGACCCGGACGCTGCACGACGGCGCTTGGACGAACTGAACGCGAAAGCGGAAGACCCGAAGTTCTGGAACGACTCCGCCAACGCGCAGAAGTTGATGCGCGAGCGGAACAAGATCGAGAAGGCGCTGGGCGACTACACCGCGCTGGAGACGACCCTTAGCGATACGTCCGAGATGATCGACCTTGCCGGGAGCGAGGGCGACGTGGCGCTCGTACGCGAGTCCGAGGATGCCTTGCGCGCGCTGGCGGCGCGGGCGGCGGAGCTTGAGATGCAGTCGCTGTTTTCAGGTGAAGCCGACGGCAACGATTGCTACATCGAAATCCATGCGGGCGCGGGCGGCACGGAGAGCCAGGATTGGGCTTCGATGCTGTTTCGCATGTACACGCGCTGGGCCGAGCGGCACGGGTACAAAGTCGACTTCATTGAGGAGAGTGCGGGCGAAGAAGCCGGCATCAAGTCGGCGACGATCCTGGTTAAGGGCGAAAACGCATTCGGCTGGGCCAAAACCGAGTCGGGCGTGCACCGCTTGGTGCGGATATCGCCGTTCGATTCAAACGCGCGAAGGCATACGAGCTTCGCCAGCGTTTGGGTCTATCCCGTGGTGGACGACACCATTGAGGTCGACGTCCAGGACAAGGATCTGCGGATCGATACCTATCGCGCAAGCGGTGCCGGCGGGCAGCACGTGAATAAGACCGAGAGCGCGATCCGGATCACGCATATTCCGACCGGCATTGCGGTCTCGTGTCAGAATGATCGGTCGCAGCACAAAAACCGGGCGACGGCGTTCGCGATGTTGCGGTCGCGCCTTTACGAACTTGAGCTTGAGAAGCGCGAGGCGGCGGCGAGTGCGCTCAATGCCACGAAGTCCGAGATCGGTTGGGGGCACCAGATCCGGTCTTACGTGCTGCAGCCCTATCAGTTGGTGAAGGACTTGCGCACGGGTGCGCAAAGCTACAGCCCTCAGGACGTTTTGGACGGCGAGCTTGATCCGTTCATGCAGGCATCGCTCGCGCAACGCTTAAAGGGCGGCGCTGATGCACCGCCCGTTGAAGATTTGGACTAGGAATTTAGACCGGCTTATTGGCCGGACTTGATCGCGCCGAGCAAGCTTCCGGTGCTCGTCGTGCGGGTCGTGCCCGGACGGCCGAAGATACCAGCTGCAGGTTGCACCGGTTGCGACGAGCCATGGGACTGCGTTCCCAGATCGCGTTTCGCGTCGAACGAGGCGCGAGGCTCCGGCTTGCCGGCTACTTCGGCCAGCGGGTCTGCACTGTGGCGGCAGCTGCCTTCGAAGAACGCACCGATCTCGACTGCCAGAGATTCGTGTAGGATCGTGCCTTCCATGTGACACGTGCCCGAGAGGTGGACCTTGCGCGCGCGGACGATGCCCTGAACGCGACCGCGGATCGTGCACTCTTCGGCGACGATCTCGCCTTCGAAGTTTGCCTTCTCGCCGATGGTCACGGAGCCGGAGCGAATGTCGCCGTCGACGCG
>JANNEL010000146.1:0-2266 GCA_031378595.1 Alphaproteobacteria bacterium | reverse complement strand
TGCGAACCTCGACGATTTCGTCGGCTTGATGGCGCGGGGCAACTCTTCGCGCGGATCGCGGCAGCTGCCGTTTTTGAAGTTAAAGGAAGCTGCGAAGAAGAAGGCGTTCGACTGTGCGGGGCGGCCTGTACCCAAGGCATGGGGGAAGCTTATGTTTCCCGACCTCGCCGATACCGCGGCATTTGCACTCGAGATCACGAACGATTCCGCGGCGCCGCTGTTTCGCATCGGGGACGTCGTCGTTGTGTCGCCAGCCGCGAAGGTGAAGCGCGACGACTGCGTCGTCGTCAGAAGCAAAGAAGGCTTTTCCATCATGCGCTTCGTGCGTCAGACGGGGAAGCGCCTGGAACTGAAGGCGCTCAATCCGGAGATGCCCGATCGCGTGCTGGAGCGCGAGACGGTCGATTGGATCGCGCGCATCGTTTGGGCGCGGTGTTAGGTTTCGGGCGGGTAGCCTTGGAACTTGCGGACGAGGGTTTCGATTTCGTCCGATGTGCCCGTGTTCAGCAGATCGATCAGCTTACCCGCACGCTTGCGGGTGAAGGCTGTTAGCGCGTCGTCCGTCGCGTCCGCTTCTCCAGATTTCAATGCTCGAAGGGCCTCAGCGCGAAAACGTTCCGGGTCGAGCGCCAGAATCGAGAGTGCGAAGTGGTAGCTTAGCAATAGGTTGCCAGCGTCTTTTGCGAATGCAGCGCGAAGATTTTTCAATCCCTCTTGTTCGCTCGCCCCATAGAGAACCGACGCCAGAACAGGACCGCCGCGCCGTACAATCTCAAGGTGCCAACCGCCGAGCGACGCACGGGCCCAGATGTTCTGTGGGTCAATCTCAAGCGCGCGATCAATTGCAGCGCGTCCTTTCTCGGCCAACCCTTCGGCTTGAGCCTCACTTGCCGTGAGCAGCCGGCCGCGCAAGCCGATGGCTATTGCGAGCTGAACATAGGCCTGGGCAAGAGTCGGTTTTTGCGCGAGAAAATTGGACTCGCGTGATTGCGGAGACTTGGCTGCGACAATCGCTGCCTGCGCCGTAGCCTCGGCTTTGATTAGGCACTCAAGGCACAGACCCTTGTCGCGCGTGACTGCGTCCGTGTTGCGAGCGCGCGCTGCAAAAGCCAGTGCATCCGGGGAACCCGCGGCTTCGGCAAGGTTGGCCGCGAGCACATAGTTGCCGTCGCGGTATGCACTTGTCGCCGTCGTCGGAAGGGTGGGAGGATACTCTGTCTCCTTGCAGTTGAAGTTCCCGCACCAAACGTCCGCGAACGCGGGCGTGCTCAAGAGTAAAGCTACTGCACACACAAAGCTGATACGAAACCACATGGCGACAAGCCTACGCGCGTTGGGCGGTGCTGTCAGGCGAGGAATTTGCCGGCGAGGCCTTCGCGGATCAACTTTGTCGTGTTCGTCACACCGTAAAGCGCTGCGAACGAACCGAAGCGGGGGCCTTGGTCTTGGCCGAACAGCACCTCGTAGAGCGCCTTGAACCAATCGCGGAGCGGCTCGAACTGGTGCTTCTTCCCCACTTCGTACACGTGGAATTGAACGGCCTCGCTGTCGGTGATGTTGCCGATCTTGTCAAAGGCGGCAGCCAAATCTTCCATTGCGGCGCGTTCCTTGTCCGTCGGTGCGCGGTACTTCTTTTTCGGCTTCACGAAGTCGTCGTAGTAACGGATCGCGTAGCCGACGAGGCGGTCGAGCGAGGGGTTGTCTTTTGGGTTCGCATGCGGCGCGTATTGGCGGATGAAAGCCCAGAGGATTTCCGGCGTCGAGGCGCTCGAGGCCGAGACAAGGTTCAAGAGTAGCGCGAACGACACCGGCCACGACTCTTGCGGCGGGCGGCCGGCGTGGATGTGCCAGACCGGGTTTTCGAGCCGCTCGGCTTCGTTCTGTCCCTGGTACTTGTCGAGGTAGGTGACGTAGTCGTCGACTTCCTTCGGGATCGCGTCGAAGTAGAGACGCTTTGCCGATTTCGGCTTCTGATACATGAAGAGCGAGAGGCTCTCGGGCGCCGAGTAGGTCAGCCATTGCTCGACGGCGATCCCGTTGCCCTTTGTCTTTGAGATTTTCTCGCCGGCGTCGTCGAGGAAAAGCTCGAAGACGAAGTTGATGGGAGGCTCAACGCCGAGTGCTCTGCAGATCTTCGCATAGAGCGGCTGGTTCGGAAGGTGATCCTTGCCGAACATCTCGAAATCAACACCGAGCGCTGCCCAGCGCATGCCGAAGTCCGGTTTCCACTGCATCTTGGCGTGGCCGCCGGTGACGGTTTGCGTGA
>JANNEL010000129.1:0-4335 GCA_031378595.1 Alphaproteobacteria bacterium | reverse complement strand
GTCGAGGGCGCGGCAGCGCAGGTCGGTGACGATGCCGCCCAGCGACTTGCGCGTCACGATGTGTTCGCAGATTGCGATCAGCGGGCCGCCTTTCGGGTCCAGGATGCGCTGGTCTTTGGCGAGGCGCATGCGGTCGGCGCGGTAGCCGCGCAAGTTGTCGATCTGTTTGCGTTGCTCGTCGGCGATGCCGGTGTTCAGCGTCAGGTCGAAGCGGGCGATTTCGTCGTGCAGCGTTTGCGTGTCCATCTTCGACTTTGGCTTCAGCGCGTTCATTTTCGCGGCGAGTTCGGTTGTCGTGTCGGCGGTGACGATGTCGGGGCAGTTCGTTGTCAGATCGTTCACGAGGGAGCGGTTGCCGACAAACATGTCGAGAGCCAAGCGGATGAAGCGCCGGTCGCGGAGCGCGGTGTTCCAATCGGCGCCTGAGGCTGCGAGTTCGGTGAGCGCAATGCGTTTGTTTAGGATTTGCCAGGTGTAGCCGTGCGGCGCGGCGGCGACGCGTTGCACGAGATCGAGCGTGTCGAAGCCTGAGACCATCGGCGGCATCATGCGCCGGCCATTCGCGTCGACCCAGAGCGCGGACTTCGGCGGGATCAAACTCACGCCGTGATCTGCCCATTGCGGACGCGGATGGCGGACGCCGCCGGCGTAGTTCCACATCCGGCCCATATTCGTGAGTTTCGCGCCGACCGACTTAGCCGCGTCGAGCGCGCGGCCGTCGGACCCCGGATGCGTGCCGAGCAGGATTGTTGACGGCAGCTTGATGCCTTCGACCGGCGACCAGAGTTTGCGGATCTTGCCGATGTCGCCGCCGATGCCGCCGGCCGCGACCACGACGGCGTCGGCGGAGCACTTGAACTCCTCGCCGCCCATGACGATGCCGCCGAGGCCGTAGACCTTGGCGTTGTGAATATCGATGCGCTCGACGCGATGGTTGAAACAGAGTGCGAGTTTTTCGCGCGCGTTTTTATGTTCGCGCAGCGCTTTGATCAGGCGCGTGATCAGATATTGGCTAGTGCCCCAGGTGAGGTGGAAGCGCGGGACCGAGTTGCCGTGCGCGGTTTGACCGCGCTCGACCCAGGCCACGAGCGGCATCCAGCGAATGCCGAACTTCTTCAGGTAGTCGTGGCCGTCCGCGGTTGCGCGTTCGACGAGGTGCTTTGCCCAAATCACGGGCCAGACTTCGCCCGGTTGGAATTCGGCGAAGCTTTTCCAATCGTCGAACGCCTTCTCGACGCTGTCGACCACCTTCATGCGGCGTTGTTCGGGGCTGTCGACGAAGAACATGCCGCCGAACGCTTCCAGCGCCGAGCCGCCGAAGCGGCTTTCGCCTTCGCGCTCGAAGATGGCGACGCGCTTGCCCGCGTCGAGCAGCTGCAAGGCGGTCACCACGCCTGCGATGCCGCCGCCGATGATCGCCACGTCACATTGGTAGGCCTTCGCCATCGCCCGACTCTCCGAAGACCAAGATAGGGTGCAAGCGGTGCCCGCCTCAACGCCTCACAGAGTTGTAACCCGCGGGCGGGTTGGCGCGGACGCCCGCAATGCCCTATCGTCGGCGCCACCCATGATTGCGTCGTTCGCCACGTGACCCGCCGCCTGCTCGTCGTGGAAGACGATCGCAGCACGCGCGACTACGTTGCGAACGGTTTTGTGGAGCTTGGCTGGACGGTCGAGCGGCACGGCGACGGGCGCGATGGGCTTGAGCTCGCACGGCAGGGCCCGTTCGACCTGATCATCTTGGATCGCAATCTGCCGGGGCTCGACGGATTGGAGCTTTTGAAGACAATCCGGGCGGCGGGCAACGAGACGCCGGTGATCATCCTCTCCGCGATCGCGCAGGTGGACGAGCGCGTGAAGGGCTTGCGCGCCGGCGGCGACGACTATGTGACGAAGCCGTTTCATTTCTCCGAGCTGCATGCCCGCGCCGATGTGGTGCTGAAGCGCAAGGCGCCCGCGACCACGCAGGCGGTGTTTGCATGCGCGGATCTCTCGGTCGACGTGTCGACGCGCCGGGTGACAAGGGCTGGACGCGAGATCGCGTTGCTGCCGCGCGAGTTCAAACTGCTCGAGTACTTCATGCGCCACAAGGAGCAGGTGGTGACACGCACGATGCTGCTCGAGCATGTGTGGGACTACAGCAACGAGCCGCATGCCGGCATCATCGACACGCATGTGAGCCGCTTGCGCAAGAAGATCGACGAGGGGTGCGACGTGCCGCTGCTGCACACGGTTCGCGGCGTCGGTTACCGGCTGTCGCCTGCACCATGAATCCGTCGCGCTTCTTTCTGTCGAGCCGCGAGACGCTGGTGCTCGGTGTCGCACTCGCGTTCGTCGCCGTCGCCTCGGTTGCAGCGTTCTTGTTCGTCGACAATCGTGCTGAGGCGATCTTGAGTGCGCGTCAAGCGGCCGTGGTCGATTCCGAGTTGCGATACTTGCAGGTTATCGATGCGGAAGAGGGGCGGCAGGTTCTGGTGCGGGTTGTTGCGCGACGCGCGGCGCTTGCGAACGACGACTTGCCGCTGCATGCGTTGATCGACGCGCAGGGCAAGTATCTGGCGGGCGACGTCGATTGGCCGCCCAGCGTGATCGCGGACGGACGCTGGCAGCCGATCGAGACGAACAAGCGCGACAACGGCGGCGAGATTTCGGGGTTCGGCCGTGCCGTCGTTCTGCCGGACGGTGCGCGGGTGCTCATCGGGCGCGACCGCTCGGCGCAGCGGGCGCTGCAGTCGGCGTTGGTGCAGGCGATCATGATCGCGCTGCTTGTGCTGCTTGCGGTTGCGGCGGTGTTGATCGTCTTGTTGAACCGGCGGGTGTTGGCGCGGATCGATGCGATCGTGGCGACGGCACGGCGGATCATCGCCGGCAACCTGCACGAACGCATTCCGGCCAGCGGAGCGAGCGGCGAATTCGAGCGCTTGGGCGGCGTCTTGAACGAGATGCTGGCGCGCAACGAAACGCATATCGATCAAATGCGCATCGTGACCGAGGCGATTGCGCACGATCTGCGTTTGCCGCTGCAGCGGGTGAAGGCCGACCTGGAGCGGGCGCAATCGTCGGGCGATGCAGCCATGCGCGAGCAGGCGTTCATCCGCGCCGACGAGGAGATCGATGGGGCGCTCGCCACCTTCAACGCGCTTATCGACATTACGCGGGCGGAGTCCGGTATCGGGACGGAGGCGTTCGAGACGGTCGATTTGGCGAAGGTTGCGGCCGACGTCGTTGAGCTGTTCGAGCCGGTGGCCGAGGACAAGAAGCAGACGCTGAAGCGCGACGTCGTGCCGGCGATGATCGGCGGACAAGGCACACTCATTCGTCAGTCGTTGGGCAACCTCCTTCAGAATGCGATCAAGTTTTCGCCTGAAGGCGCGTCGATCGTCGTGCGTCTTCGCGAGAGCGAACATGCGGTCGAACTCAGCGTGGAGGACACGGGGCCCGGCATTCCACCCGGCGAGCGGGCGACCGCACTCCGGCCATTCGGGCGGCTGGCGCGCGATGCGGCGGCCGATGGCAAGGGGCTCGGCCTTTCGCTGGTTGCTGCTTGCGCGAAGCTGCACGGCGGCGAGCTTCGGCTTGAGACGGCCGAACCCGGATTGCGGGCAATTCTGACCTTTCCGCGCGGATGAATTCGTGTTCATGCGCCTGCCAGACGGCTGTCAGACGACGGTCCTATTCCCTTCCTCGCGGACGGATTGCTCCGTGAATTTAGAAGGACATCAGAAATGACCCGCATTCTCACCGGCGCACTGGCTGCCGTCTTTATGTCATCGGTTGCGTTCGCAGCGACGCCTGCAACGACCGCGACGCACGCGGCCGCGAAGGCGGTCGACTATGGCGCACGCTGCACGTCGCTTGCCGACCAATGGAAGACGGCCGAGACCGCCAACAGCACGAACGCGAACCTGGGCAAGGCGAAAGCCGATGCCGACAAGGGTTCGAAGCTCTGCGCTTCGGCGAAGGGTGGCGACCACAAGAAGGGCGCGGCCGACTATGAAGCGGCGCTGAAGCTTCTCGGCGTGACGCCGGCCTAGCCAACATAGCCTTGCGCACGCGGGCCACTGGAGCGGCGGTCCCGCGTGCGTTGTGCGGTGCGTGTGCGGCGAGAGTCGCGCACGCGCCGTACGTTCTTCCGATCCCGGCGGGCGTCGTCCAGAAGGCGTCTGTCGTGATGACATCGTCCGGTACCTGCCTCTGGCACCGGCCGGTCTTCCCGCGGCGGCTTCGCGCTAGCCTCTCTCCGAACCCTCGGGTCCGTCGCGGGATGTTTTCTTGGGCCAACGTGAAGGCTGGCGATGCACGCGACGATGCTAATGACGATCGCGCTGTCGCTGG
>JANNEL010000091.1:0-2427 GCA_031378595.1 Alphaproteobacteria bacterium | reverse complement strand
GCGCCATATCGTCGGTGATTTGATCCGCCGAAGCAGCTTCCATCGCCGCCGGAAACGCCTCTGGATCGCGATCCATCCGCGGGTTGATCAACAAATCGCCGACGCCGCACAGCACGCCAAGCAAAAACCTATCGCCGCGTTGCCTGAGCAACTCAAGCACCACGCGCGCGCCAAGCGAAAACCCGATCAAGTCGGGCGTCTTGATTTGCAAATGCTCGACAACCGCCAGCACATCGTTCGCCATCAGCCCCAGCGAGTAGGCGGCAGGATCGTAAAGCTTAGCGCTCGCCCCATGCCCGCGCAGATCGACCGTCACGACCCGCCGGTTCGCCCGCGTCAGCATCGAAACCCATCCGGCCTTGCCCCAGTTCTCTTGGCTACTGGCCGCGAACCCATGCACGAGCACGACGCCGTCCCCAGCACCCTGATCGCTGTACGAGATCTCGACCCCGTCGACTGCAAGCACCGCCACGACACGCTACTCCGCAGGCTTCGGCACCGGCAGGTCCGGCTCGTCTTCCAGCGTGTGTCCGACGCGTGCGCCGATCGCGGTCCCGGCGGCAGTGCGCTCTTCGATGATGCGGCGCAGTTCGCTTTGCTTGGCTTCATCCAGCGGAAAGCGCCACATCACCGCGGTGACGATCACGTTCACGATGGTGGCCGGGATGATGTAGAACATCATCATCTGCAGCACCGTTTCGTCGCTGTTCACGGCTTTTTCCTGAAACCCGATCCATTCCAGGAACCCGAACGAGAATACGATCGCGGACGAATAGCCGAGCTTGTTCGTCATCGCGAGCAGCGAAAAAAAGATGCCAGCTCTCGCCCGTCCCGTCTCGACATGATCCTGGTCGGCGACATCGGCCATGATCGCGCGATAAAGAAACGGCCCGACCGACATGTTCGCACCCAGAAGAACGAACAGAGCGGCCGACAGCCAGAAGTCGCCTTTCGGGACCAGGAACATCAGCGGCAACACCGCCGCATTGAACAGGCAACTGAGCGCCAGCGTCTGATGCTTGCCCAAACGCTTGCTGAGGCGGATCATCGGCGGAATGAACAGCATGCCCATCATGAAGTAGATGAGCAGCAGCACGTTCGCTTGCTTCGGCAACCCAAGCCCGACCGCGACCATCGCTATGAACAGCGTCGCGACAATACCGCCCGAGATTCCCGAGATCAGGTCGCAAAACAGCACATAGCGCAGCGGCACGTTCTTACCGATTGCGGCGATCGCTTGGCGGATCGGCAAGTGCGGCGCTGGCGGCGTGTCGCGCTCCTTGATGACGAGCGCCAAAATCGCAACCGAGATCGGCAAGGTCACGATAATGAACCAGCCCATCGATGCGATTTGCTCAAAGCGATCGCCGCCTCGGGCTTGAATGAGCACAGGGAGCAACAACACGGCGATCACGCCGATCAGCAACGCCGCCTCGCGCGCGGCCGTCACGCGCGACCGCTCGTGATAATCGCTGGTCAATTCGCCGCCCAGCGCCAAGTGCGAAATGGTCAACATCGTCCAGCCGACGTAGATGAAGACCATTGAGCCGATGACGTACGCGAACGACACGCCGGGCTGGGGCATGAACACCATCACCGACGCGGCGACCATGATGGGGATGGACAACACCATCCATATCCGCCGCCGGCCCCAGCGCGTGCGCACGCCGTCCGAAACAACACCCATGATCGGGTCCAAAAACACGTCGAAGAACCGCGCAAAGCCGAAGATGAACCCGACTGCGGCATACCCGAGCCCCACCTCGACCGCATAAAAATTCGGCAAGTGCACAGCCAGCGGCAACCCCAAAGCCGCGATCGGCAGGCCCGGCAGAGAGTAAGCCAACAACCACGAAGCCTTGACGCGATCCTTCGGCGCTGTCGGTGAAGCCATGTCGTTTGTCGCCTCGTTGTTGTCCGGTCGCGAGCCGACACTATGGGCATAGTTAAGTCGCGCCGCAAAGTCTCGGACCCTGGCGCGAGTAACATGCAGCGAGCTGGGGCGCAGCCGCTCGATCAAATTACACGAATAAGAGCTGTTCATTGAAACAATGCGCCCGATCCGGCCCTTCGAAGGGATATCCGCAAGGTTGCGTCGTTCAATCCAGAAATTGTGATCCGGCACGCCTATACTTACGTTCAACTTGTGCTATTAACTCTGCCCAAGAAACGGCGTAGCTCGCCTCGCGAAATCGGAATAATTCTGCGGAATAATTCTATCATGTCCCCTTTCGTCACTCGTACTTCAAACTGGGAGTTCTCCACGCATGGCGCGTAAAGCAAAAACCGAACAACAAGTCCAGGATGCCGAAACCTCATCCAGTTCGGGCGATCACCTGATCGATCTGGCCGTAGGCCTCGTTTCGTCTTATGTCAGCCGCAATCAGGTTCCGATGGCCGACCTGCCGGCGGTGATCGGCATGTTCC